>JACOSX010000046.1 GCA_016178625.1 Ignavibacteria bacterium | reverse complement strand
GCTTGAGCGAAGTATCGGTGTAACGTTTATGTGGAGGACAACATCAATCGCACCCACATCTTCTGCTGTGAGATGGGAAAATGAGATGGACGGTCCTGTTGGACTCTTCGTGCAAGCAAAGCCACAGATGAGAATTGCACAGCAAACAACGACGGTGAGAATTCGCAAGTTGACAACTCTCGACGAGTCGAGTCGTCGACAACTCGTTGAGAAGAGTAATTGTATCGTTATGAGTGTAAAAAGATTTTGATTTAGAATCAAGATATTTTTCGTGATCGGGTAAGATTTATTTTGTCAACTCCCACGTTTTACCCGTTTCGTCCAACATTTCATTGACTTTGAACCCAAGTAGCGCAACGGCCTCCAAATATAATGATCGGAAATCGAGTTGAAACTGTGTGAATAGTTATGGCAGGAGAAAAGTTTTACGGCAGCTTCTTCCTAAAGGTCTGATACCGCTGTGTGAAGAGATTCGCATCAGATGCTTTCGGGTTTCCCATCCCGGCAAGCAATTGGTTCACGTGATCGATCCGATCTTGATCGAGCGGATGGGTCGAGAGAAACCGCTCAAGACCACCGCCACCCTTACCACCTTTTTTCTCAGACATTTTCTCAAAGAAGTTCGTGATCGCGCCGGGAAAGTATTTAGTGCTGGAGAGATATTTTATCGAATATTCGTCCGCCTGTGCTTCGTCAGCGCGGCTGTTCGCAAGAAGGGCAAGCCCACCGAAGAGGTTGCCGGTAATGTCGGCGATCTGCCCCGGATTCTGTCCCAGCACAAGACCGATGACTGCCTGAAGACCATATTGGCTGGTCATGCGCTGCGTCGCATGGCGAAGCTCGGCGTGTGCAATTTCATGCCCCATCACGCCGGCAAGCGTGGCTTCATTATCAACAAATTTTAACAAACCGGTGTACACATAAATGTATCCGCCCGGCGTACAGAAGGCATTGATCGTGCTGTCGTCGTGGATGATCTCATATTGGTAGGCGTAGATTCCTCTTTTGGTAATATCGGGTGAGGCAAGAACCTTGTCCCCTACTTCCTTCACATACTGTTTCACTTCCGGATGACCCTGCATGATCGGATATTGCTTGGGGTTTTTCCGGATTTCCTCATCGATCTGCTTGCCAAGTTTGATGTCGTCACTGTCAGGGAAAATGTTGATGCCGCAGTGAAGCGCGGTGAAGGAACAGGTAAGCGCAATGATGACATGAATGGGAAAAAAGTGTAGTCTCTTCATGATATTACTCTCACACATGAGATCGATTTGATTTTGATAATATTCAATACATAACCGCTTCTAGAACTAAGCCTTTTGCCGGTGCAGCCATGCCCGCCTCGGTTCGATTCTTCTTTTCGAAGATCCTCAAGAACTCATCGAAGGAGATGTATCCCCTGCCGACATCCACCATTGTTCCAACAAGCGCTCGAACCATGCCGTGCAGAAATCTATCGGCACTGATGGTTAATTGAAGCAATGTCCCCTCCTCGTTCCATGATGCCGATGTCACTGTGCATCGATAATGTTCGACATCTGAGTTCGCTTTGCAGAACGACTCGAAGTCGTGCGTGCCCGTGATGGCCTCCGCCGCACGCTTCATCAGATCGATTTCAAGCTCGTATTTGACGTACCATGAATGCTGCCTCTGTAGTGCGGTGGGAGTTTTCGTCAATAGGTATGAGTACCGACGCTCCCTCGCGCTGTACCGCGCATGAAATTCTAACGGCACCTGCTCGATTTCGTGAATAACGATATCTTCGGGAAGCAGTGCGTTGAACGCCCCCAGCATCTCTTGGGAACTACGTTTAGTTTCTGTCCGGAAATTTGCCACCTGACCGCGCGCATGAACGCCCGCGTCGGTTCTCCCTGCTCCGATGACATTGACACGTTCTTGAAGGATCCGCTGGAGGACTGATTCGATCTCTCCCTGAATGCTTTTCCCGTTCTCCTGACGCTGCCAACCCACGTAGTTCGTTCCGTCATACTCGATCAGAAGTTTGATGTTGCGCATGAAAGATAAAATTCACTTGAGATAATTGGTATAATCGGAATAATGAATTTTACTCATCGATCCCTCGATATCAATAGGTATCAATTCTCCCAAGTGAAGAATTATCCTAAAACCTTTTGGAGAAGGATATCATGATCCCATCCGGCGCAGAAAAGCCACCGATGACCTTCGCCTTGATCTCCAGGATCTCAGCGTGATCAATATTCTTATTATGCGAGATTGCCAGTCGTGCAGCGTTGATCGCACTGACGAGGTGATTCACGCCTATTGCAGCCGCGACAAAGCGTGTGTTATTGAACATCTGATTGCTCGAGACGCGCTCCTCGCGGTAGAACTCCCGGTTCGTCGGCGCATCCCATTTCCAGTAAAAGCCGGCGTTTGGATCTTCGCTGTAGACTTTGTGTTCATCGCGATTCTGGAGGATGCGCTGGTTGTATGCGTAGACATCGTTGTCGTTGCCAATATCGATGAAGAATTGCTCATCTTTGCCATCGATCTTTGCTTGAGCATGTTGTGCTGCAAAATTTCTCGCGTCATCTTGAATCCAATTCCCATATCGGTCAAAACCGAGCAGAGTAATCCACAGCGCCCCTTCAGCGATTGTAAAGTATTTTCCCATTCCGTAGTTGCCGACATACATCTCACCCATGCCGGGCAACAACATCGAATACAACACTGCGGTCGTCACGCTCTTCTTCTCGGCAGCTTCCGGAACATCAGACTGCAGATCAGTTCGCGCCACCAGCGGGATGGACTGATCTACCGTGAATAACTGAGACAGAATTTCAGCCCGGGAATAGCGCGGCTGATTCGATTGGCTCAGTGCCACCTGAACCATCAGTATTGGCAAAAGGATGGATGATTTCATTGCTGATCCCACAGTTATGAAACAGTTGAGTGCGCTGCGAAGGACATCATCGGACGCTCGATGCAGACGACATTGGTTGTTGCTACATCATTTATCGCATAGTCGACCATCCCCGAACACTTGTCGTCTTGAGCACCCGTGATCGTTACATTGCGTATAGAGTTTACAAGCGAATCATCGGCAGGCAACTCGACACGAACATAGTTTGTCGTTAATCCCGACATCCTATCACCGTGCATTGTGCGCTCAAAGAGAACCGGTACCTTTCTGCCAATCATTGACGAGTAAAAGGCATGCCGCTTCTTCTGACTCAAGATGCGAAGCATCTCATTTCTCTCGAAACGGATTTTTGGTTCTATCGACCCTGCGAATGCAGGAGCCGGCGTGTCGTGTCGCTCGGAATATGTGAAGACATGAAGATATGAGACGGGAAGATCGACCAGATACAGATATGTCTCTTCGAACAGACGTTCCGTCTCACCGGGGAAACCGACGATAACATCAACACCAATCCCCGCGTCCGGATCATTCTCTTTGATGTAATGAACCAACCGAGAATAGTGCTCAGTCAGATATCGCCGGCGCATGCGTTTCAACATCTCATCACTTCCACTCTGAAGTGGAATATGAAAGTGGTTGCAGAACTTCTCTGACCGGAGAATGAAATCAATCATCTTGGTCGTAAGTAAGTTCGGTTCGATGGAACTAACGCGAATGCGCTCAATTCCATCGACGGATTCCAACTTGGTCATCAATTCAAATAGACTTGTGCCGATCTTGCTGCCGTAGTCTCCAACATTAACCCCGGTGAGGACAATCTCTTTATATCCTTGTGCGGCAATAAGTTCAGCCTGTTGGATGGCAGATGCAATTGGCTGGCTGCGGCTTTCACCACGAGCCAGAGGTATCGTACAGAAGGAACAATTGAAGTCGCACCCATCTTGCACTTTGAGAAATGCACGTGTCCGTCCACCAACCTCCGCAGAGAACGCCGGATGAAACTCGGATGCCTCGTCGATACAGGAAACGAACACTTGGGAGACGGATTTTTTTACAAACTCATTGGTATGACCGAAGAGGTTGAATTTCTCCTTCGCACCCAGAACGAGATCCACTCCTTCGATGGAGGCTATCTCTGCTGGTTGCAATTGAGCATAACATCCGGCAACGATAATGTACGCATCGGGTGATTGCCGAAGAACCCGACGGATGAGCTGTCGACATTCACGGTCTGCCCTCTCCGTGACACTACATGTGTTCAGCACATACACGTCAGCAACCTGATCGAAGTCCACGACTTCGAATCCTCGATCAACAAACTGCCGACCAATAGTCGACGTCTCGGCAAAATTCAATTTACAGCCGAGAGTATGGAGGGCAACTTTTTTCATCGCTTTAAAATACAAAGAGTTGCCATGAAAGACAACTCTTTGCGTTCATTGATCTTGTTATGAGGGTTCACATCATGAAGTCTGATGTTGGCGGTTGCTCGCCCAACGCATCCGGTGGTAATTCGATCGGCTTGCCTGACACGTTCGCTACATCCTTCACCGTCATCGGAGGAAGCTTATGTTTCGCCGCATACTCATCGATCATCTTTTGCTCTTTCCCTTTCAAAAATTCGACTGCAGAGAGAACGATTTTCTTGCTTTCCTTATCGAACTCGACGACTTTAAGAGGAAGTTCATCACCAACATGGAACGTATCTGCGATATTCTTCACTTGTCCCATTGCAAGTTGGGATGCTGGAACGAACCCATCCACACCAAACGGAAGTTCCACGATGACACCTTTCTCAATGATACGGACGACTTTCCCACTGGTCTCAGTTCCGGTCTTGTATGAATCAGCAAACGCGTCCCAAGGATTTTCTTTCACTTGCTTGTGGCCAAGAGATATCCGTCGTTGTTCAACATCGACACCGAGAATCACGACATCGAGACGATCGCCTTTCTTGACAACCTCACCCGGGTGACGGATCTTCTTTGTCCACGAGAGATCAGAGATGTGCACCAAGCCATCGACCCCTTCTTCGAGCTCAACAAAGACGCCAAAGTTTGTTAAGTTTCTGACGATGCCCGTATGCTTCGAGCCAACGGGATATTTTCCAAGAAGGTTTAACCATGGGTCGGGTTCGAGCTGCTTCATTCCTAACGATATCTTCTTGTTCTCTTTGTCGAGACTGAGGATGATGGCCTCAATCATCTGCCCCATTGAAACCACCTGAGAGGGGTGTTTGATGTGTTGTGTCCAGCTCATTTCAGAAATGTGAATGAGCCCCTCAATACCCTTCTCGATCTCAATGAATGCTCCATAATCTGCAAGCGACACGACCTTACCTGTGACCTTCGTGCCCACAGGATATTTGCTCTCGATGTTCTCCCACGGATGTGGCTGCAACTGTTTAAGACCGAGAGAGATCCGTTTCTTTGCTTCATCGAAATCGAGAACGACCACATTGATCGTTTGATCGAGTTTGACAACCTCGGATGGATGATTGACCCTACCCCAGGAGAGGTCTGTGATGTGAATAAGACCATCGACACCGCCAAGGTCGACAAACACTCCGAAGTCCGTAATTGCTTTGGCAGTTCCCTCGAGAACTTGACCTTTTTCCAAGCTATTGAGAATTGCGCTTCTCTGTTCATGCATTTCCGCTTCAATCAAGACCTTATGACTGACGACGACGTTCTCATTCGGATGATTGATCTTCGCAACGCGGAATTCCATTGTCTTACCGAGGTACTGATCAAAGTCACGTACGGGTTTCACGTCAATCTGAGAACCAGGTAAGAAGGCATCGAGACCCATCAGGTCGACCACGAGACCACCTTTAATGCGACGCGTGATCTTTCCGGTAAGTACCTCGCCAGTTTCATACGACTTCGTGATACGTTCCCATGTGCGCATGAAATCGGCGCGCTTGCGCGAGAGCACAAGCTGCCCATCCTTATTCTCCACACTTTCGAGGAACACTTCAACCTCGTCACCGGGCTTGAGCTCATCAATGTTTGCAAATTCTGTGATTGGGACAAGCCCTTCCGACTTAAATCCGATGTCGATAGCAACGCCGTTATCAGTGATGGCTACAATTCTACCGCGGACAATCTCCCCCTCGTGGATACTGCCGAACGTATTATCGTAAAGCTTGGCAAGTTCTTGTCGTTCTTGATCGGAATATTCCCGTTCTTCAATATCGGCGAGGCTGAATTTCTTTCCGTTGGCTTTTGGCGCTTGGTGGGGGGTTGATGCCATCATGGCGTCGTGTGTGGATGGTGCATGGTGCATAATATCGCTGTGCTCTGCTGCCATTAAATCTCCTTCGTTATGGTCAACCAGTGAATTAAACGAATGACCAGATGTCCCTGACCGCTTAGGAACGTGGAAGTCATCGACCACGCGCCGTTACAGCGAGGAACGTTGTTATGTGATGAATTAATGTTAGTTAAGATGACTTTAACATTCTTACGCGATAGCTGGTTGAGAGACACCAAACGTTTCTTCGATCGACTGTTTAATGCGCTCCATCAGCCATTGAGGTGTCGATGTGGCTCCGCTAATGCCAACCGTCTTGACGCCTTCAAACCACTGCGGTTGCAATTCTGCTTCGGTCTCCACGAAATACGTTCGTGAATTTGCTTCCTGACAAATATGGAAGAGTACCTTTCCGTTCGAGCTGTTTCGACCGGCAACAAAGATCATGATGTCGTTCTGTTGAGCAAATTCACGCAACTTCTTGTCGCGACCGAAGACCTGGCCGCAGATTGTATCTTTCGCGTGAAATTCACGCGCTTGCTCGTCAAAGGAATCGACAATAAACTCTTTAATCCGTTTCTGAAATTCTTCTTTCAGCAGGTAAAACGTTTGTTTATCCATTGTTGTCTGAGAAAAGAGCACTGTCTTCCGACTCAGGTCGACTTGATCAATTTCTTCAACCGACTTAATGACGATCGCTTCACCGTTCGTATGTCCCACGAGCCCAATGACCTCGGCGTGGTCTTTCTTCCCGTAAATGACAACCTGATATCCCTGATCATAAAACTTCTTGATCCGCTCTTGTACCTTCCAGACAACTGGACACGTTGCATCTACAATCTCAACACCCAGCCGTTCTGCTATTTCGAACGTTGAGGGCGGCTCACCGTGTGCGCGAATCAATACCTTGCCATCTCTCATGTTCGGTAGATCGGCATGGGAAATTGTTTTCAATCCCTTTTTCTGCAGCCGCTCGATCTCCATCGGATTATGAATGATATCACCCAGGACATAAAGTTTCTCGCCCGGTTGATTCGACTCTAATTCCGATTCTGCAATGTCGATCGTTCGGATGACACCCCAACAAAATCCAGCACTTTTATCAATACTAACCTTCATCGTTTTTTGAGAATCTCTTGCACCTTCTGTACAACAAAATCTGCCTGCCCAACGAGCGTCATTTTAGACGTATCGAGAATCACTGCATCCTCTGCTTTCTGTAAGGGGCTAATGTCACGTTTCGAATCCTTCCGATCACGTTCAACAAGTTCTTTCACTAATTGTTCGACTGAGACTTTGACACCTTGCTTCTTCAACTCTTTCTGGCGTCGTCGTGCGCGTTCTTCAACATGGGCAACCATGAAAATCTTGAGATCAGCGTTCGGGAAAACCACTGTACCGATGTCTCTGCCCTCTAACACAATGCCGCCTCGTTTGCCCATCCGTCGTTGCTCTCGAACCATCACCTCGCGGACTTTTTTTATCATACTCACCGTACTCACCGCGCGGGTCACTGCTTGATTGCGAATTGCTTGGGTAACGTCCCTATTGTCAAGGAACACTTTTAGTTCGCCGTCGCTTTGATCCAACCTAATCTGCGTTCGTTTCGCAAGCCGACCGATGGTTTCAGTTTGGTCCAGGCTGATGTTTTGCTGGAGAACTTTCAACGTCATTGCGCGATACATCGCTCCCGTATCAACATACAAATACCCCAAACGCTTTGCAATTAATTTTGAAGTGGTGCTCTTGCCAGAAGCGGCAGGACCATCGATCGCAATGACTAATTTCTTCAAATTTTTTGCGTTTTGAAGGATTTTATAGCTTTTCAATATACAAAATTCTCATGTTGGAATCAATGCAAAAAACGGCTTGCAGGAATTCGTTATATTTCGGATACCTATGAGAAAATTGACTCACTCCGAGATCGCAAAACAGCGGTTTACATTCGCGCAGCTCCACCGAGAAAATCGATTCCCCATGTATGCCTTGCTTGACAACATACGAAGCCTGTACAATGTCGGGTCGATGTTCAGGACTGCTGATGGCGCGCGTTTTGCGAAGCTCTTCCTTTGTGGATACACGCCGTTCCCTCCAAGAAAGGAAATTGAAAAGACTGCATTAGGTTCAACATCTACGGTACCGTGGGAGTATCAGAAAGACCCACTCACCGTTATCTCCACTCTGAGGTCTCAAGGTGTTCGCATCTGCGCACTCGAACATACCGACGAGAGCATCCTCTATGATCGCGTTTCGGAAAAGGATTTTCCCTTATGTGTAATTGTTGGCAATGAAATTACCGGAGTCTCAAAAGATCTTCTTGCTCAAACAGACATGGCGATTGAAATACCGATGTTTGGGCTGAAGCAATCACTGAATGCAGCGGTAGCGTTTGGAATTGCTGCATTCGAGTTCGTTCACATCGTCAATGGAAGATCAACAGAAACTCATTCGTTGGAGAAGTGATGGAGTTATTCTCCGTCTCCATCAATTACTTCCCGAATTCTCCTGAGGATGGCATCGACTACATACGGCTTTTGAACAAAGTCTTTTGCACCAGCATTGAGCATGTCCATTTTTAGATCCGGATCAAAATATCCGCTCGCCAGAATTGCCTTCACGTCCGGATTTCTCTCTTTCATTTTCTGAAACATTTCCCACCCTCCAAGCCGCGGCAATCCCATGTCCGACAACACCAATGCAATTTCATGAATATGCTGAGTGTTGTTCATTCTCTCGTTCGCTTTGAGCGATGGCTTCTGTTGGAACGGGAAAGTACAGTGTGAATGTAGTTCCTACACCCTTCTCACTCTCGACGTCAACGTATCCATGATGGCTGTTGATCACACCATACACAACCGCGAGTCCAAGACCTGTCCCTTTTCCAAGTTCCTTGGTGGTGAAAAAAGGTTCGAAGATACGACGCCGTGTTGGTTCATCCATCCCAGCGCCTGTATCCTTGACGCTGATGTAAACATATTTCCTCGCTAAAGCGTCGGGGAACTTCTGACGAAGATGTTCGCCGGTTACCATCCCCGTCTCAAGTGTTAATCGTCCGGTTCCCCGTTCAACGGTGTGGTCATCTATGGCGTCGCGGGAATTAACACAGAGATTGAGAAGTGCCTGTTGGAGCTGCGTCGGATCAGCCTTAATGGATGGAAGAGGATTCGATACCTGAGTTGTAATTGTGATCGTCTTGGGGAACGTTTGCCCGAGCATTTTCGTCAATTCAATGACTGTATCATTCACATTAAGCGATGTGAATGTTGGGTCGCCTTTTCGCGCGAATGTCAAGAGTTGGCGGACAAGATCCGCACCGCGGTGAACTGCTTTCTTGACGATCTCAATATTATGTGAGGCTCGCTGGGGCTCAAGCGTTCTGTCTTCGAGCAGAGTGGTGTAACCGAGGATAATGCCAAGGAGGTTATTAAAATCATGCGCGATCCCACCAGCGAGGGTACCGATACTCTCCATCTTCTGCGCTTGACGGAGTCGATCTTCCAGTTTCTTTCGTTCGGTGATATCCCTGAGAAACCCACGATAGGCAATGATGTTTCCTTTTTCATCACGAACTGCAGAGGCGCTCTCAAGTAATACGCGCTTCTGCCCATCCTTCCGTTTGACCAGAAACTCAAAGTCCCTCACGAAGCCTTGCTTACTAAGACTATTCTTGAAGATCTCTCGGTCATCAGGATGAACATAGAGATCTCGAGCATTATCAATGTTCAAAAGTTCTTCCCGTGATGTAAATCCCAAGAGTTCGACACCTGCCTGATTCACATCAATAAGTTTTCCATCAGGAGTGGTCAGAATGATACCGTCTTGAGATTCCTCAAACAACTTCCGATATTTTTCTTCAGATTGACGTAATGCCTCTCCCGCCACCTTTCGTTCGGTGATATCACGAACAATGCCTGTAAAAATATGCCGGCCTTCCCTGATAAATTCACCAAATGATACTTCGAGGGGTATTTCGTGACCCTTCTTGTGAAGACCGGGGAGTTCCACACCACCCCACGTCATATGTCGTTTTCCCGTTTCAGTGTATTGTTGAAGGGAAAATTTATGAACATAGCGCAGATATTCCGGCATGAGCATCGTAAGATCATTGCCGAGCATCTCATGGATGGAATACCCGAATATTTTTTCAGCAGCGGTGTTAACAAACAATATTTTGCCATCGCCGTCAATCGAAATAATCGCGTCAGATGCCGTCTCGGCAACAGTACGATATCGCTCCTCACTCGCCCGCAATGTTTCTTCTGCCTTTTTGCGATCAATTGCCTTCGCAACCTGTGAAGAGACGAACTCCAACACCTCTTGTTCACGGTGACCGTAGGCTTTTGGATCCGAGTAATGTTGAGCGGCCATAACACCGATCGTCTTATTGTCCACAATGAGCGGCACACCGAGCCAGATTGGCGCCTGCGCACCGACAACCTCAACCTCTCCTCTGCGTTGTAATTCCTCGTCAACGGATCTATCACACAACAGTGATTTCCCCGTCCGTATCACAAACGCCGTGAGTCCTCTTCCTAATTTCTGTGGAGGTGGGGGAACATCCACTTCATCAACAAAATACGGGAAAACCAGAAGGTCCTCTTTCTCATCATACAATGCGATATAAAAATTGGTCGCTGACATCACCGTGCAAATAACTTCATGGACCATGCGGAAGAGATCATCAAGAGCAGGAGCGGAATCAGCGGCCTGTGCGATTCGATAAACAGCTTTCTGAAGATCTTCTGTTCGTTTGCGTTCTGTGATATCCCGCGCGACACCAACAAGTGCGATCGGCTGCCTCTTCTCATCCCGGACAATAGATGTCCACAGCTCAACTGGAAACTCAGTCCCGTCCTTCCGAAGGTTAAGGAGTTCCCCATTCCACCCCCCCCTTCATCGTATCAACCTTAAGATGTTGAATGACGTCGGGCGGATTCCTGGGCGAACGCACCACTTCGATATTCTTTCCGATGAGTTCCTTTTCTTCATATCCGTATGTTTCACAGAATGCTGGATTAACGAACAAGAAACTATTGTCGAGGTCTGTCAAACAGAAGCAATCTTTCGTGCAGCTCAACGCGTATCCGAGAAGGTGTAATTGTTTGTCCGTTTCTTTACGCGCAGTGACGTCTCGTGAGACAACAACTACCTGGAGAGACTTGCCACTATCATCCTGGATGACGTTTCCCTGCGATTCGACATACCGCACACTACCATCGTTCAAAAGGAAACGGTATTCCGCCCGCTGACCGATACCTGTTCGAACGGTTTCCCGGAAAATACGTCGGATCTTTTCCCGGTCGTCAGGATGAATCTCTTGAAACGAATCGGTGCCCCGCAGTGATTCGGGATCCCCTAAGATTGGACGATAGGAAGGACTATTGTACAGCCGTTTGCCCTTCAGATCGAGAACTGCGATGAGATCGGAAACGTTTTCCGAAATAAGCCGGAACAATCTTTCGTCAAGTATAAGTTTTCCCTCGGTCGATTTCTTCTTCATACTCCACTGAATTGAAAATAATCCTTCGGAATCCGCATCTTCACCGAAGGTTTGTTAGACTACACCAATGTAGTAAACATTTTGTTTTTCGGCAAGAGATACGTTCGGTGAGAGACGGCAGAGAAGGATTGTAAAACCAGGCGTCGAGACTCGTGGAATACAAGTATATGATTTCGATGCCATTTGATGTCGAGATTACCGCGGCACATTAACATGATCACATGTATTCACAGACGCATGTCGATCAATATTCAATATCGTACGACAAGGTGAAATATTCCTCTTTCTCATGTGTGTGAATACGAACAACGCCTGCGCGAACTAATTGTACGAGGATGCGCGAAGCTCTGCGGTCGCTAATATTCACAAGTCTGCCGAATTCCCTTACGGTGATGCGTTCATGTTGCTCAAGGTAACGGAACAAGCGGCGCTCGTGATCACCGATGGCAACCTTGAGCGGTGGTGCATCCGGATTTTCATTTCGGAGAATCTTGACTACCTCCCTGCTCGCCATAATTGTATTATCATTAACGCGAATGTACACGCGGGTATCCTCGCCATTGTGACCGTTGTGTTGCCCAAGAAAGTAGTGAGGCTTCATGCTGCTTTCCGGAACGAAGCATACGATCACATCCCGACCGTCGAACGGTACAATGTCGATCCGTGGTTGAATAGGAGGGTCCGTAAAATCTTTCCCCGCCATCTCGATGAGCTCTACTTCAGACTTTTCACTCTCTACACCAACAATCGACCCGTCATCATCAACACCAAAGAGAATTGTGCCGCCTTTCGTATTAGCAAAGGAGATAATGGTGCGCGCGATTTTCTCAGCAGAAGAGATACGTCGCTTGAACTCAATTGTGAAACCCTCCCCTTTTTCAATCAGAAGATTTACGTCGTGAAAATTCATGGATCGGGGGTCCTTGGGGACTGTCGGGAATTTAACACTGGTCTGATATGAAGCACTGAACTTTCCCATCTTCGAGTGCGTAGGTTATTCCACATTGTCGGTCGACGATCACGCAGCCTGCAATCCATCGAGATATCTTTGGAGAATGAGAGCCGCTGCCATTGTATCGATGGTGCCCTTGTTCTGCCGCTTTTTTTTCGTGACTCCCATCTCTCGCAGTGTCTGATGTGCCTGCTCGGATGTGAACCGTTCATCATGACGGATGACTTCGATCTCAAGCGCGTTTTCTAACTGAGCGATAAATTTATCCACTTCTTGAGCCTTCACCCCTTTTTCGCCCTTCAACGTATACGGCATGCCAACAACTATTTTTTTGGGCTCGAATTCACGTACGATGTTCTTCAGCTCATCGAAAAGACGCGGTGAGTTCTCGATGACCGTAACACCGCGAGCAATGATGTTCAGTGGGTCGCTGATTGCCACACCGATCCTTTTTGTTCCAAAGTCAATTCCAAGAATGCGTCCAGAACCTGTCATGGTGCGGTGATCAGTTATTGGATCGATGCAGACTTGATGACTCGGCGATCGTCTCACCATTGAGTGGCTGCGACAGAAAACGCTTTAGCAGTTTACTGGGTTTAAAATGTGTCTTGCGGCGCGACGGCACGAAGATGACTGTACCCGATTTCGGATTCCGGGCTTGCGGCTTTGATTTTGTTGGTTTCACTTCCATGACTCCGAAATCTCTGATCTCGATCCGCAGGGAAGGATCGGCAGTTATCATGATGTCGCGCAGCACAGCAAACACCTGATCTACCCATCTCGATGCTTCGTGCAAGGTTTCATTATTCGCCGCTGCAACACGCCGTACAAGATCTCGCTTTGTGTAGGTTCGAGGTCGACGGTGATTGTTCTCCATAATTCCCCCAAGTTATTCCAACAAACGTTCGGTGTGATACACACCTTTAATCTTCCGAAGCTTCTCGATGATCCGTTCGAGATGTTCCTTATTTTTTACCCCGAGCAAGATCGTCCCTTCGAACATGGTATCTTGAGCATCGATCTTCACACCTTTGATGTTCGTATTCTTGTATGATGAAATCGAGTGGGTGATCTCGTTCAGCATACCGGTGCGGTCTTCTCCCGAGATCCGGATGGCGGCAGCATATTCCCCACCGTTTGCCGAGGGCCACCCAACTTCAACAACGCGATGTGCATCTGTGGCAGCCATCGTGAGGAAATTTTTGCATGTCTTGAGATGAACTTTCACTCCTTCTCCTTTTGTCACGTAGCCAACAATGTCATCTCCCGGAATTGGATTACAACACTTCGCATAGCTGTGCAAGAAGGTATCATGACTCCCAAAAAGGGTGATGCCACCAGTGAGATTTCGCGCGGTGTGGATGAAGCGGTCTATCAAACCGGCCGATTTTTCTTCTTTGACGCTTTCTTGCTGGGGATGTCTCAATTTCAGTTCAATCTCTTGAATTACTGCATCGGGGGTAATTTCCTCTCGTTGGATCTTCAGGTAAAACTCTCGAAGATCATCAATCTTGAGATCATGGATGTGTTTTACGAGCTCATCTTCATTGATGTGAAGCTTGAGCTTCTTGGCTCGCTTTTCCCACAGTTCCCGCCCCACACCAATTGCCTTGCGCTCTTCTTCTTTCAGCCACTTGCGGATGTGTGATTTCGCCTTATGGGTGACGACAAATTGTTCCCAGTCTGTTTTCGGCGTTTGATTTTTCGATGTAATAATTTCCACCTGATCACCGCTACGGAGTTGATGATCGAGAGGCACAATACGTCCATTCAGCTTGGCACTTAGGCAATGGAACCCGACATTGCTGTGGACGGCATACGCGAAATCGACCGGCGTTGCACCCTGCGGCAAGATTCTGAGCTCGCCCTTAGGCGTGAAGAGATAAATTTCGTCTTGATAAAGATTGAGTTTAAAGCTCTCCATCAATTCTTTGGTCGGTGTTTCGTCGTCGGCACGTTCGAAGATTTCCCGTACCCAGGAAATCCAGTTCTCCAGTTCTTCATCAAGCGTGGTCAGGTTCTCTTTATACTTCCAGTGTGCAGCAACACCCTTTTCCGCAATCTCGTGCATTGCAAGCGTGCGGATTTGCACTTCAACCATCTTCCCCTCAGGTCCAATGACTGTTGCGTGGATTGATTGATAGCCATTCTTTTTGGGAACCGAAATATAATTTTTGAAGCGTTCGGGAATGGGCAGATAGATCGACGAAAGAATTCCATACGCTGTAAAGCAATCGTTCGTATTTTCCGTGTCGAGGACAATGCGCACCGCAAACAGATCGTAAACCTCATCGAACGGCTTGTTGCGGTTCGCCATCTTGTTGTAGATACTGTACAGATGCTTCGGTCGGCCTTCGATCTCGAATTTCATTCCTTCTTCATTGAACCGCTTCTCGAGGGGCTGGACGAACTTCTTGATGTAGGACTCTCGCTCCTTCCGGCGAGACTTCAACTTGTGCGCGATGTCGTCGTACTCTTTGGGATGGAGATACTTGAATGCAAGGTCCTCTAATTCCCATTTGATCTTTGCAAGACCAAATCGATGTGCAAATGGCGCATAGATCTCAAGCGTCTCTCTGGCAAGCCGCAACTGTTTCTCTTTAGGCAAGTATTCCAGCGTTCGCATGTTATGCAAGCGGTCGGCGAATTTCAAAAGCATTACACGAATGTCGTTTACCATCGACAGCAGCATCTTTCGGTAACTCTCTGCCTGGGTAACTTCATGACTGCGGAAGATATCGGAGATCTTTGTCGCACCATCAACAATGTTGGCGATTGTATCACCAAATTCTTGCCGGATGTCTTTGATGGTAAAATCCGTATCCTCGGCAACATCATGCATTAACGCACTCGCCACAGAGACGTCGTCGAGGGGCACTTCCTTTGCAACAACCATTGCCACTTCGTAGGGATGGTTAAAGAATGGATCACCCGAGGCACGAATATCATTCTTGTGAGCTTCGAGGCTGAACTCAAAGGCTCTGCGGATCAAATCTTCGTTGACCGTACGAAGATTCTTGCGGCAAATGGCAAGAAGATCATCGAGCTTCTTTTTATATATTCCGTCTCTCATCCGAACACTTTACGACTTCACATTCACGTGTGTAAGCTCTTTAAATTGTTAAACTTGATCTACTAAAATATAATGCGGGTTGGGGTGAATGTCAAGAAAGATAGGGCGAACCTTTAGTCATTGAAATGCGCGCCCCCAGAAGGCTACTTCTGCGCCCATGAACGCTCAATCATAAGGAGTCGATAGTGCGTTTATCCGACCGGACTCATCCTAAGCGGCTTACGTGGATTGATAACCTGCCAAAGCTTCGGGAAGGGTTTCAGAGAGATTAAAAATTTTGGTTAGCCGTGTCAACATCAATAGATTCAATACATTTGGGTTCACGCGAACCAATCTCAAATCTCCACCGGCTTTGCGCATCGTTGTGAAGGTCGCAATCAACGAGCCTAACCCACAACTATTCATATAGTGCACTTGATCAAGATCGAGAATCACGTGCTTGGAACCTTGTGCAACGATTGACCGAACCTTCTCTTGCAACGCACTCTGATCGACCTCACTGAGGAAGTCGCCAATGAGTGTTAGAAGAAAAGCCCCTTGATATTTTTTTTCTTGGATTTCCATACAACCCCTGAACGTCCACGACAAAGGATCATAAGCATTGCTAAAGGCGCATCATATGGAATTGAAATCGGAGTTGCGCTGTAGATATTCCGACGTACATCGGTAATAACATACTACTGTTTCGACGTGCCAAGCCCTCTCTTTTCTCACGATGTGAACCATTCGAGATTATGATATTAAACATTATTTTAAGTGAAAATCAAGTCAATTCTATTGGGTCCCAGCGCCCCCAACGTCTATCGCCACTGTTACTCGGCGGTGCCAAAGATCCGATCGCCTGCATCCCCAAGACCTGGTAAGATATATCCTTTGTCATTCAGTTGACGATCCAAAGCGCAGGTGAAAATGAGGATGTCTGGATGAGTTCTGGCAAGCAAACGAACGCCCTCTGGAGCGGCGACAAGACTAATAAACCGAATCTTCTTCGCCCCCTTTTTCTTGAGGACAGAAACAGCAGCAGCAGCACTTCCTCCCGTGGCGAGCATCGGGTCGAGGACAAGGACCAACCCCTTCTTCAATTGCTTGGGGAATTTCAGATAGTAGTCGACTGGTTTGAGTGTTTCCTCATCCCGGTACATACCGATATGACCTACGCGCGCATTCGGTAACACTTCGACAAATCCTCCAACAAGGCCGAGCCCGGCACGCAAGATAGGAACAAGAATAATGGAATCAGTAACCACATACCCCTTTGTCTTTTCTAAAGGAGTCACCACTGAAACTTTCGTGATTTTTAAATCGTGTGTCACTTCGTACGCCATCAGACTTGCCGTCCGACGGAGTATTGAGCGAAAGAGATGGCTCGGCGTGCGCTTATCGCGCAGCAGCGTAAGATCACGTTTGACCAGCGGATGATCGATGAGAATAAGATTTTTCATAGGTATTCTCTTATCGGTTAAGTGATCGTTAGATCGAGTAGCGGCTTGCCTTTCTCTCTGTATGTGATGACGATACTAGAATCTTGACTTCGCTTTATTCGCGGCGACGAGGATCGGATCCCAAAGAGGTGCAAACGGAGGTGCATAAATCATATCAAACCTTGCAATCTCATCGATGGTAAGCTTATGCTGAATAGCCACACCGAGCGTATCAGCACGAAGAACAGCACCGTCCCCTCCAAAAACATTTGCACCGAGCAATCGTTTCGTGCGTGAATCGATGATCATTCGAATCGTCACCTTCTGGCTTCCCGGCATCAGTCGAACTTTTGAGGCGCCGGTTATCGACTCAGTGAGCACGTCAAATCCCGCCGCCCTCGCCTCTTCCGAACTGATTCCAACTTGTGCAACCTCGATTCCAAAGACTTTCACTGCGATCGCGCGGATTGCGCCTTTGAACGTCGCCCGTCCGCCGGCGGCGTTTTCTCCCGCCACCCATGCAGCTCTGCTTGCCACTGTTGCAAGAGGAAGATACATCGGTTTCCTGGTTACCTCGTTTTTTACTTCACAACAATCGCCGGCAGCGTAAACGCCATCGATATTTGTGAGCTGTCTCTCGTCTGTAGCGATCGCACCGGTAGAGCCAAGACGTACCTTTGCACTTTTTGCCAGCGTGACATTCGGTTCAACACCGAGTGAGAGAATAACCATATCAGAATCAAACGTGCCCCGATTCGTAATCACATGGTGTACTTTACCATCGGTTCCCGGATGGAACCCTTCGACCGAGGCGTTTGTGACGAAGTGAACGCCATGATGCTCGAGTTCTTCAACAATCCGTTCGCGAGTCTCCTGCTCGAGCCCAGCCATCGGGAGACGATGACGGTGTACAAGCGTTACCTCCATACCGAGCGTACGGAGCGCTTCACACATCTCCATACCGATATATCCTCCGCCGATAATAACTGCGTTCTTAGGGCATTCAGATTGAATATATCGAATAATGTTTCGTGTGTCTTCTCTCGAACTTAAATGAAAAACGTTACGCCCATCTTCGCCATCGACATGCAATCGACGAGGTGAAGCCCCCGTTGTCAATATCAGTTTGTCATATTCATACTCGACGAGAACTTGTTTCCGTAAATCTCGCACCACAAGTTTGGATTCACCTGGAAGAACTTCCTCGACGTGATGGAGAATCTTGACATCGAATCCCTTCTCCTCACGCAAACGTTCGGGAGTATAAATTACTAACCTGCTCTCGTCTGAGATGATGCCGGCGATCGAGTATGGCGCCTCGCAGATCCCATAAGAGACTGTCTCGCTCGCTTCGAACATTGTGACTTCCGCGCTGGGATTAACTCTAACTGCTTTTGCCGCAGCGCTCGGTCCCGCAGCAAGACCGCCGACAACCAGTATCCTTCTCTTTTTCATTGAGGAAAGGAGAGAAATTACAGTACTGAGTTGTGGACAGATGCGTTAAGGAATAAAGTCCGGGCGAGCAGGACCATGTTATTTCTTCTTCCGGAAATAGAGAGACAGGGGAACACCATTAAATCCGAAATGATGGCGAAGTCGTCCTTCGAGATATCGTTTGTACGATTCTTGAACCAGCTTCGGTTCGTTCGTGAAGAATGCAACAGCCGGTGGGTTGGTTTTCACTTGGGTCACGTAGTTAATTTTTATCTCCTTCCCACTTGATGACGAAGGGGGTTTCGCTTGAATATCCTTTAAGAGGAGACTGTTGAGCTTGTTTGTCGGAATGCGTTTCGTTTGTTCGGCGTACACACCTTTTGCCATGTCGATCAATTTATAGACGCGTTGTTTCTGCAACGCCGAGATGAAGATCACGGGAGCGTAGTCGTAAATTCGAAGGAGGTTTCGCAATGCCTTCTCATACGCTTGGGCAGTCAGATCGTTCTTCTCAATCAGATCCCATTTGTTCGCGGCAATGACCACCCCACGGTGGCGTTCAACAATATTTTCCAGGATCCGGAGATCCTGCTTATCCATCCCTTGTTCCACATCGATCACGAGAATAGCAACGTTACAACGATCGATGCTCTTAAGAGCGCGAAGTGTACTGTAGAATTCAACGCTCTCTTGAATGCGACTGCGCCGACGAAGCCCCGCTGTGTCGATAAGAATGATTTCTTCCTTCTGATACTTAAGGATGGAATCGATGGAGTCTCGTGTTGTGCCTGGAACATCGGTGACGATTGTTCTCGACTTCCCGAGGAGCGCATTGACGAGTGAAGACTTACCGACATTTGGCTTTCCAACGATTGCAAGCTTGAGTTGGACATTAGCCGGCTCATCCTGTCCGTTCACCGAAACTGATTCGGTGACGGCGTCAAGAAAATCCCCGATCTTCCGTCCGCCAAGGGCAGAGATTGTTACCGGTTCACCCAAACCGAGCTTGAAAAACGGGGCTGCATCGGCCTCGCGACTGGCACCGTCAACTTTGTTGACAACCAAGTGAATCTTCTTGTTGGATGTTCTGAGGATGGCAGCCACCTCTTCGTCGAGAGCCGTAATGCCCGTTGTCGCATCTACTACAAAGATGACTGCAGACGCTTCATCGATGGCGATTTCCGCTTGTTCGCGGATTGCTTGTTCGAAGATATCGGAAGAGCTTGGGACATATCCACCCGTGTCGATAACAGTAAATGACTTCCCAGCCCATTCCGCAATCGCGTAATGCCGATCGCGTGTGACGCCGGGGTTATCATGCACGATCGCATCACGTTCTCCGATGATGCGATTGAACAGTGTTGATTTCCCCACGTTTGGGCGGCCGACTATGGCAAGAATATGAGACATAATATTTTTCTGCATTCATAATACAAATTTCTGACTTGAGTACCAAAACTTCTTCTGGTTCAGATCCGTGCGTATTTTGTGACAGAAGCAAGATCCTCATTGAACTTGTCAAAGCCACTTGCCTTACTGATATACGCAACGGCACCATTGCTGAATGCATAATGCATATCTTCCTCACGATCAGAAGTGCTGAGGATAACAACGGGGATCTCTTTGAGAGAAGCATCATGTTTAATCACCTTCAACACTTCCCTGCCATCGCGCTTCGGGAGGTTGAGGTCAAGCAAAATCAAATTGGGAAGAGGGTGGTTGGATATGTCGGCGTATTCATTCTTCCGGTAGAGATAATCCAGAACCTCCTGCCCGTCGTGGACGACGAATAGCCGCGCAGGAATATTATTCTTCTTGAGAATATATTCGGTAATCTTCTGGTGTGCGAGATTATCCTCGACAATGAGGATGTTTATTGTGGGATGTTCCAAATGGAGTCGCCCGAGGAATACGCTGAACCAGACAGAACGGAAATGAAATTATTGAACAGTTACGTTGGGATCTCGATGGGGCGCCACAATCATTTGCTGTCCACATTCAAACCTCTCAAGACCTCTCCCATCTGTTATATTGCGCTCACCAATCCGATGCTGGAGACCTTGCCTGTGTCCCACACACTACCGAGCCGAAAATCCCACTCTTAATGATGCAGACAACGGTTCGGGTATTGCCGCAGTGGGGGATTTTGAAAATCGTCAGCCGAATTTAGCACTAAAGTTTAATAGCAGCACAACTGTTCAATTACTTCCGTCCGCCCCATTGCGCCAATACTTTTGTTCCGCAGCCATTCGCTCGCGAGTGGTTGCGCAGCCTCCCCCCGAAGTTTGAGGAGACAGTTGGTCAATAGTATTTTGAATTGCTTGTTTGAATGAATCTGTTCATCGAACACATGCGCAACCACAAAAGATTCGCTCACTCATGAGAGCGCTGCGGAACGTTGCGCGGGCGGTGCCCTC
>JACOSX010000059.1 GCA_016178625.1 Ignavibacteria bacterium | reverse complement strand
TCCTCGCCGTCGGCTTGATCACCTTTACACCATGGCTGATCATCCTGCTGTTCGTGGCGCTCGTGCCGGCATTTCTCGGTGAAGCTCATTTTAATGCGAAGACGTACTCCTTTCTCCGCAAGTGGACGCCCGAGCGTCGAGAATTGGATAATCTCCGCTACACCGGCGCAAGCGATGAGACCGCGAAAGAGGTGAAGATTTTCGGCTTGTCTCGGTTCCTTACGGATCGATACAGGGAACTGTCAGACCGATTCTATCGAACGAATCGCTCCATTGTTGTGAGGCGAGCTGCATGGGGGAGTGTGTTCGCAATGATCGGAAGCGTGGGGTATTATTCTGCCTACGTCATCATCATCATGCGAACAGTAGGCGGACAAATATCGCTCGGCGATCTCACATTCCTCGCGGGATCATTCAGTCGGTTGAAGGCACTTTTACAAGATATTCTGATGCGATTCACTGCGCTTGCAGATGGTGCACTCTATCTTGGGGACCTCTTCGATTTCTTTGCGCTCAGTCCGCGAGTCCAATCTCCTTCGCAGCCGCGGCGCTTTCCGAGACCAATCAACCAGGGGTTCATATTTGAGAATGTTGGATTCATCTACCCAAACTCCGATCGCTGGGCAAACCGAAATCTTTCGTTCACACTGAACGCGGGGGAAAAGCTCGCCCTCGTTGGGGAGAACGGAGCCGGGAAGACGACACTCGTTAAACTCCTTGCGCGGTTGTATGACCCAACGGAGGGTAGGATCTTGCTTGACGGACATGACCTTCGCGAATATGATCTGAATGAACTGAGGCGAGAGATCGGAATCATTTTTCAGGACTTCGTGCATTACCACATGACTGCTGCCGATAATATTGCTGTCGGTCGGATTGAAGATAGAGAAGATCGGGAGCGGATTAAACAGTCTGCTGAACGAAGTCTGGCGAATACCGTGATTGAGAAACTGCCGAACAAGTACGATCAAATCCTCGGAAAGCGGTTTGCCACTGGCATCGATCTGTCGATTGGTGAGTGGCAGAAGATTGCTCTCGCGCGTGCCTACATGCGCGATGCACAATTGTTGATACTCGATGAGCCAACCGCTTCCCTTGATGCCAGGGCAGAACACGAGGTCTTCCAGCGCTTTGCCGACCTCACCAAAGGGAAGACTGCTGTCCTCATCTCTCACCGCTTCTCCACCGTTCGCATGGCAGATCGTATCGTTGTACTTGACAACGGCGCAATCCTCGAGATCGGGAGACATGAGGAACTCTTGTCAAAGAATGGTCGTTATAGTGAGTTGTTTAATCTTCAAGCGAAAGGGTATCGATAACATGATCAAGAGCAAGAAACGATACAGGCTATTTCTGTTTGTGCTTTCCCTGACACTCATCGCAGGTTTCTTATCATGTTCCGGTCGCCAAAAAGAGGGACGAACAGAAGTGCCAGAGACGCATGCAGTGATGGGGGATTCGAGTCATCAGAAGGAGAAACATATGGATCAGAAGATCACGAGGTCAGAAGACGAATGGAAGAAACAACTCACACCTCTGCAATTTGAAGTCACGAGAAAAAAGGGGACTGAGCGCGCGTTCACGGGCGAATATTGGAACAACCACGATACCGGGACATACGTGTGCGTATGCTGCGGGCAGCCATTGTTCAGCTCGAAAACAAAATTTGAATCTGGTACCGGCTGGCCCAGCTTCTGGGCGCCAACGTCGGAGAAGGACGTCGAAAGTGAATCTGATAACAGCTACGGGATGATTCGGACGGAAGTCATGTGCAGCAAGTGCAACGCGCACCTCGGTCACATCTTTGATGATGGACCCGATCCAACCGGACTTCGCTACTGCATCAATTCGGCAGCGCTGAAATTCATCAAGCAGAAATAATGTAAGGCGGATCGTCACCTCGCAAGCGCACCGATATCATCCGGTAACATGAGATCGTTGAATTTTTCCTTGACTTTGGTCTGACGGTTTAGTATACTGACACCATGAACAGTGGACGAGTTCTATATTATTGGTACTTTTATTACGCGGGGTTTTCCCCGGCAGAGCTGCGTTCATCTCGATTTTGACACCCAAAAATACGAAGTGAATAAACCCTGCCGAGAATTCGGCAGGGTTTTTTATTTCATCACGAAAGGACTGCGCTATGATTATTGTTATGGAATCAAAAGCATCGGAGGCAGATGTACAACATATCGTCCAACGTATTGAAGAACTTGGACTTAAAGCCCATCTCTCGAAAGGTGTCGAGCGAACGATCATTGGCGTGATCGGGGATGAGAGGCTCATTAAGAAAGAACAACTCTCCCTCCTTCCACATGTCGAGAACGTCATCCCAATTCTCAAGCCCTACAAACTTGCCAGTAGAGATTTCAAGCAAGCCGATAGCATTGTTGATGTTGCCGGTGTGAAGGTAGGAGGGAAGAATGTTGTGGTGATGGCCGGACCATGTTCC
>JACOSX010000055.1 GCA_016178625.1 Ignavibacteria bacterium | reverse complement strand
CTTTTATCTCACCGGAGGGAAAGCTGGTCACAGCGATTCGAATCTGTGAGCCGTGTAATTCTCATACGTTTCGGATTGAGGGAACCGAACTCGCGTGCGGCAATTGTGAGACACGATGGAAACTTAATAACCTCGAGGGCTTGCAGGGGTCCTGTCAGAAATATCCGCCCGCACCGATCGCAAGCCAGGTCATTGGGAATGAAGTTCAGATCGACGAACGTCTGGTCAAGAATTGGAAGACGAGAATATAATTCATATTGAATTACTAAAGAACGGAGTAAAAAACATGAGATACGCATTTGTTGGGTTCATCATCACCCTGGTATTCGTTGGGTGTCAAAAGAATAATGATCTTGAGGTCACAACGATCAATGCTGGCACCATGGTGTGTGGAAGTTGTGCGAAGACAATTCAAAAAGCAGTCTACCAGGTAGAAGGAGTGAAAGAAGTCAACGTTGATCTGAAAGCAAAATTAGTTGAAGTGAAGTATATCCCACTGCAGACCAATCTTGAAACGATTGAAATGGCAATTGCCGATGCGGGGTACGATGCCAACAGCCGCAAGCGAAATCCCGACGCTTACGAAAAATTAGACGCTTGTTGTAAGATTGAAAAGTAGAGGCCGAGATCTATGTGACTGGGAAAGATAAGACAGAACTCTCTTTTTCTCCTTCTTGAAATTATGGTTTATCTGTTGTACATTATGTACAAGATCACAGATGGCATGCAAGATATGTTATTTTCACATGAAGTTAGGGGGTGCGCATGAACATTCTCGTCGTCGATGACGAGTCACAATACCGTATGCTCGTTGGAGGATTTCTCCAAGATAAAGGCAATACGGTATTCTTGGCTGAACATGGTGTAGCAGCGATGAAGATCATGGAAGACACGAAAATGGACTTCATTATTTCGGACGTGTATATGCCGGTGATGGATGGAAGAACGACGGCTTCTTGCGCAAGGCACGACCTTTGAAGGATTTAACAGCATGGATCGAGTACCTGACAACACCGGTAGAGAAGCGTTCAAAAACGCCGCCGGGTGAACCCACAAAAACCCCCTCACCAAACTCACGGAGTTCAAGACACTCCAACTCGCGAAGATAGTTGCTGTTGCTTTGACCAATACGCTGGGATGGAAACGGATAAAGGTAGAACCCATCTTCTCGCATTCTCTACATCGAACACGTTAAAAGAGAAACTTGATGGCTTTTGTATGCCACGCCCCTGCGGCACTCACACTGGGAGACATCTCTTCCCCCGCGATTGTGAGGCAGCACATCGAATTACTGCTTGTCTTTAGCTTCCTGCACCCGTCGAATAATCGTGAGGACAAAGCCAAGAATGAGTGTCACTGTTCCCATCCATACAAGATTAATATAGGGCTTAACACTAGCCTCGACCACGAGCGTTTCAACTTTTGGTTCCTTTGAAATACTTGAGGGGTCATTAATCTCTATATCAACTCTTGATTGGGTGGGGTCCTCTCGATTAGGTTGTAACTTCACGATAGTAAATTCGATGGAGCTCCCTGTCGGTTTCGCGGGCACATAAGAAATAGAGCCGCCAGTGTTGTTCATAAGGGGTTTGATACGCTCCGTCTTGTCACCGTTCGAAACTTCGAGGATGACTCCAATTGAGAAATTCGCGCCGGCAACCATCTTCCCTTTTTCCATATCACTGAAATCGAAATCGACGAATGTCACCTTCATCGCGTTGAGCTCTTTTATCTCTCCTTTGATGAATGTGACTGTCCGCTGTACTTTGTCATCGGGTGACTCGACTGAAAGAGGAGATATATAAAAATCCTTCGTATACATATTCAGAATATCGGGGTGACGCATCATGCTATTGGTGAAACTACTGTAGCGCATCACAGGCATCACCGTGTATGCTTCGCTGCCATGCTGGACTTCCACATTGAAGCCGTAACGCTCAGCGTCAAGAGCGTGGTTGCCGAGATAGGTGAGTGTAAAACCTCTGAGAATTTCGGTGGGCTTTCCCTGTTCTAAAGAGACTGTCTGCTTGTCATCGTACCGCGCGCTTGCAACGAAACCGAGGAAAAGCAACGCAATTCCTATGTGGGCAATAGCTCCACCGGCGTACTTTGGATTGCCAACAAAGATTCGATATCCAACCAGCACGTTCACAAACAATGCGAACGCCGAGGCACCCGAGAAGATAACGATCGGAATATCCCGCACGCCGTAGTATATCAGTCCACCTGCAAATAATAGCGACGAAAAAAGCGGATAGAGCAGGCTCTTCAAGAGGTCTCGCGTATTTGATGTTTTCCACCAGAGCAGCTGACCGATGCCAGCAAGAATTGCAATCACGATCCCGAGCGGCAGTGTTGTCTTCACATAGTATGCAGTATCAACTGCAGCAGCATGACCTTTTATGATATTGGTAATGATCGGTGAAGATGTCCCAATCGTGATGAAGGCCGCTGCAAAGCAAATCGTAAATGCACCGAGGAAGAGTGCGAACTCCCGAGAGAATATGCTGTGCTCAACGGGAACTCTGGGCATCTCTTTCGTTCTGCGCAGAAGCAATCCGAATCCGATGCATGTGAATACAACGATCACCCCGAGCAACAGCCAGTATGCCCACATACCCGGGTCGACGAACGAATGGACTGATGTTTCACCTAACACCCCGCTTCGGGTAAGAAACGTGCTATAGAGAACCATGATGAAGCAAAGAATGCTCAACGTGAAATTTGTTCGAACAAATGTTCCAGAACGCCGTTGTGCCATCATTGTGTGGATCGATGAAACACATACGAGCCAAGGTAGGAGAGATGAGTTTTCGACCGGATCCCAGCCCCAATACCCTCCCCAGCCAAGTGTTTCGTACGCCCAGTAACCGCCTAAGATGATTCCTGTTCCAAGCACTGCAGCACCAAAAACAGTCCATGGCTTGGCAATCTTCACCCAACCCTGATAATCTCTTCGTAAGAGACCAGCGAGAGCGAAGGTAAATGGTACTGCCATCGATGAAAATCCTGTGAACAAAATCTGGGGGTGTATCACCATCCAATAGTTCTGAAGTAAAGGGTTGAGCCCTTTGCCTTCAATAGGAAATTGCGCCCACATTCCTTTTGCCTTATCGATCCAAATGAAGCTCGAAACATCAGCTGGGATCGGCCCCGTGTGGAGAAGATCTTTCGGAAATGAATCCCAGATCAGCGTGAATGGATTCTTAACGATCAACATCAACAAGAGGAACGACAAGATGAGAGACCAAACGAGCATAACCTCAACCTCGTACTGTTTCTTTGATGTGTATTGCATTAAGATCACACCGATGATCGTTGTATACAGCGCCCACAACGAGAAGCTCCCCTCCTGCCCCGCGTAAAATGTGGAGATCAGAAGCGGGGTCGGCAAGTCCGAGGAACTATAGTTCCAGACATACGTATATTGGTACTGATGGGTGAGGATCAAATAGATGAGAGTAGCACAGAAGGCCATCACCAGCGCGGCCGTAAACTGATAGCAGTATCGCGCTAACTGAATTGATTGTGCAGATTGTGTACGGAACGTGTAATAATATGCCCCACTTGAAACGAGCAATGAAACGAAGGCACAGCGTACAAAGATACTTCCAAGCATGCAGTTTTTTCCTAACCCTCTTTTAAGAACGTATGACCTACCGTGAAAACTACAGAGTCTTCTTTACCGTTTCGCCATCAGCTTCGTACTTCGACGGACACTTTGTTAGGATCTCGCTGGCATGGAAATATCCATCATGGTATCGCCCTTTCACAACAACAGCATTGGCGATTTCAAAGTTATTTGGTTTAGCCCCGTCGTAGACGACCTTCTCTTCCCGTCCGAAGTCATCTTTCATATAAAAAACAAATTGACTTGTAGCAGCATCAAACAGCGACTCTTTATCCTTCACCCATGCGCCCTTGACTTGGACTTTCTTGTGAGATGTCGCGGCAGTATGGAAGTCTGTATACTCAACGTTGGTTTCCACGAAGGAGATGGCGCCAAAGATAATAGCTGCGACAATGACAATAGATGCGATGATGATTTTGATTTTCATGATGACATTTTCATTTCTTTGTACGCTGTTCAAGGTCTGCTATTTTCTTATCTAACCGCAGCAAGTATGAAAAAATTCCACCCCAGCAGATCAACACAATGAGTAACACAACATAGAGCGCGTTTTGTGATAGAAAGTCGTACACTTACTCTCCCTTTGATTGAAGGTTGAGATCGAGCCTCTCTGCTCGCACTCTCATTCTCAGCATCCAGAGATAAAGGGCTGTAAACCCTGCAAGCGAGCATAAGAAGACAACCAACATCGTACTGTTCATATCGATCTTTCCGCGGGTATTCACGATAGGATCAGGATGAAGACTCGATACAATTCTCGGCATGATGAAAATAAAAAAGGGAACCGTGACCCCAGCGATAATGGAATAGACTGCCGAGAGTGTCGCTCGCTTCTCTTCCACATCGAGCGCCGATCGAAGTGCGAAATATGCGCCGTATATCAACAGGAGGGCAAAGATCGAGGTTTCTCTGGGATCCCAGTTCCAGAATGAACCCCAGTTAAACTTTGCCCAGAGCGATCCTGTGACTGTTGCGAGGATACAAAACATGAAACCTAACCCTGCCGATGAAGCTGAAATAATGTCGTCATCAAACTTTTTCTTCGCAAGGTATTTGATGGCATATGCCATTGAAACGATAAACGCGACAACCGCCGTCCACGACATTGGAACATGGAAGAAAAGAATCCGCGCTTTATCTTCGAGACCAGGTACAACAGGAAACTCATACCAACGGGCAGGGTGAGAAACGATCGGAAACACAAAGGCAACAACAATTACCGCTGATAGCCAGAGACCCAGAAATATCTTCAATGCCATGGTTTTTTTACGAACCGTAACAACGCTTGATCATCGATTGAAAGATACAAAAAAATGGACTCACACCAAAATGTGGTAGTGCATCAGTTTGGTTCTTGGTAGGTCATTCTCTCCGAGTCTTCGACTCGATAGAGTCGTAGACCTGTCTGACAGGCAAGTCCCGAGGGGATGGCTTCGCCAAATGCCTGTCCCACTGAAATGTTTTTCTTGAATTGATACACTACCCAAAACGTTAATCTTTCCAGATGTAATCGAATAAAATGTATGAGACCGCCCCTATGACAATGATATATGCGATGAGAGCCCGGAACAGCCCGCTTGCCTCCTCGAATGGAACCCCCTCAACAGCTTTCTGTGTTGCTGCAATCACAGTGATCAGTAATGGAAGCAAAATGGGAAAGCAGATGACAGGGAACAACGTTCCCTTCGAATGAGCCTTTGCGATAATTGCCGCGAGGATCGTCGTCGCGGCTGCAAGACCGAGTGTTCCTAAGATGAGCGTGAGGGCAAAGATCGAGTAACTCTGAACTGAAAAATTTGTGATCAACACGAGATAGAGCGCCACGGTCACAACATTAATTGAGGCGAGCAGGAGAAAGTTAAAAAACAGCTTACCTATATAGATCGTGAGTGGACGAGCGATTAATTGCAATGTTAAAACAGTACCTCGTTCCTCCTCGCTAACGAACGTCCGCGCCAGCCCTGACATTGTTGAAAAAAAAATGATAACCCATAACACTCCGGCGAGAACTTCAGGAGATACATTTTCTCGAGCGATTGAGAACAGTATCATCGAGAGTGTCGTCACAACAAACATCAACAGGGCATTCAAGGCATAACGTGTGCGAATCTCGGAGCGATACTCTTTCGTGAAGAGAACAAATGAAGTCAAGCCAAACGTAGTTAGTTTCATTGTCCAACCATGATTGGTGAACCTGAGTTCAAGTCGAGCACGAACTCACAGTGGCTTTGCTCCGCGGCAACGTTCGTCGCCACAACGAGGATCCCTTTCTGTTTTTGTTCCTCCATCATATCGTAGACTGTCGCGATTCCCTCGTTATCAAGGTTGGCGGATGGTTCATCGAGGAATAGGATTGGCGGTCGATGCAAAAGAGCGAATGCGTATTTCAACCGCTGTTTCATTCCAGAGGAATATGTTCTCACGAAATCATTCCTCCGATCGAACAGATTCACACGCCTGATCAAATCCAGCAACAGTTCGTCGCGGACATCCACCCCGCGCACCCGTCGGAAGAGGTCAAGATTCTCCCATCCGGTAAATTCATCATACATCTGAAGATAGGGTGAAACGAACCCAACAATTTGATGACGGTGTTCCAAATCGATGTCCTTGCCATCGATTTGGATGTCCACCTCCCCTTTTGTCGAAGAGAGTACACCGGCAAGGATCTTAAGCAACGTTGACTTACCAGAACCGTTACGCCCTGTGATTGCTACGGAGCTGCCATAGTGAAGGGTGAAAGAGATATCAGAAAAAATCTTCCTGCGATTGAAAAACTTCGTCAAGTCCGAAGCTATCAGGTTGACAATAGACATCTATTCCCTAATAACTGAGAATTTTCCCATGTACTGTTTGTCATCAACATTAATAACGTAGAAATAAATTCCGGATGGGACCAACGCTTGATTATTGTCCAGACCATCCCACTGGAGTCCCTGCCCGCCTTCTAATTCTGCCCCTTGCCGACACGCTGTCGTCTTTAAGAGAAATTCTTTGGCAACGATTTGATCCATACTGGGGGTCAGAACAGTCAAGGTGGCCGATTGTTGATTCGCTTCCGGCAATCGAAAGTAGATATAATTCTGTCGCGGTGGATAAAAAGGGTTTGGACAAACGATGACGTCGGATAGAACTGATTGTATCGTTAGGAGCGAATCCGACTCCTGCGATATCCAGTTCTGAGGATCAGGTACATCAAGTCTCACAAAAATTCCAGTCGCGAGCTTCTTGTACGATGCATCTCCACTATCGGCAAGATCATACACAAAACCAAAATTGCCGTAGCCCTGGCTGGCTCCCGTGTTAATATTTGAGACGATAGCCATCATTGTTGGGCTGTTGCTGCAAAAATCAGATGGTGACGCAAGAATGCAGATAGGATGATAGACTGAGCTTACTGCTCCAACACTATCGGTAAATGAACGCGCCGTGTGATTATATTCAATCACGGTGCGTTGCTGGATTGGAGGATACTGTTTACCTTCTGTATAGAATCTTATCGTGTCGCTGTTTGTGTACGTGCGATAATTCCAGTATGCCCATTCAACAAATGCCCGACGAAAGGAGCTGCCTATATCGGCAAGCGCCAAGTCCATTGAGGGCAGGCTTGGACTGTTACGCATGTATTCCCATGTATGACGTATAACATCTCGAGAGAATCGCTTCTCGATGAATTTCCCCCAGATTCCGCGGCTGTAGGGAAGAAGTCCGCTGAACGATGTGAAGGGAATATCAGGAGTAGCGAATTGTCCAAGCGGAGTAGGTGGGTTTGGTGGAGGACGATTAATCTTAAGATACTGATAATAATCATTGATATCATTATATACTTCGTCTTCCATCCATACTGATGTGATCTCATAGAAATATAAATCGTTGGGCCATTCACCATACTGACCAAGCTGTATTGCGTGATGAAATTCATGTGCCGCCGTTACTTTCAATGCTGGCATTCCTCTGGTTGGTCGATAGACTTCACAAAAATCGTTGTCGATGACAATGTAAGTCTTGTAACGCTGGGGTATCCCTGAGTTGATTGGATTTGAGTCGTGAACAGTCTCGCCGTACAATAGCGGGCTTTCATCTCTGATGTTGATGCGATAGTAGCCATCGGCTTCGAGGGGTGGCGGCGGATAACCAAGGGAATCGATCTCGTACGTCCACGCATAGTTGAAGATCGCTCCCACAGAATCGACAAACGCCTCTACCGTCCCTGGAATTTGTTGGCAAACATCAAGCGAGTCGACCGTGACCATCGAAGGGGCGTCAATACCTGACGAATCATAATACATATGAAAATGCCCGATGATGCGATCCTTCTGAGTTGTAGGAGCTGTAAGTGACATCTGGATGCGCTGCTTCTGAGCTTCCGTGAATGAACTCCAGTTGCGTGCGACTTCGAACGAAAGCCACAAGCCGCACTTCCCTCCATATCCCAGAGATTGTGCAAGAGCGGGAAACGGTTTGTCTCCGTGCATTGATTCGGCTGCCTGGACAATTTGTTCGAGCCGCCCCACTGTGCTCAATACTTCCTGTCCTTTTACGATGCCGATGAGCACGACGGTACTAAAAAATACCAGTCCGACATAGTAACATATCTTCAACATCGCTGGTCCCATTGGCGTGGTTATTCCTTCAAGGAAATAATCTTCACAATACCATTGATGCTATCAGATAAGACAAGTTCAGGGATGAGCCCGTTCTCAAAATTTCCAAGGTCAAAACCACCGAATCCTTCGCTTGTGGTTAAGCGGATCTCCTCCGGAAATGTTCCATCGCCTTTTCCTAAAAATGCCTGACATCGCTTTGTCATCGTATTTTCTAAAACCACATCGGCGGTACCGTCGCCGTCGACATCCAGAATTTTCAATCTATCTTTTGAAGAAACCGCTACAAACGCTATTGGTTGTGTAGAACTAAGATGAAGTGTTGAGTCTTTAGTTCCTTTCAATATGAAAATTTTATTTTCAGGTTCTTTGAGGTTGAGAATAAGATCTCCTACACCATCATTGTCGAGATCACTGCTCCAGAGTAGCGGGACCACCGCATCTGGTTCGTCGAATGAACAGGCGAGCTTCAAAGGACCGAACTCTTCCGAGGATCCACCTGCCGATTGAAAAATTTCTTCCTTGTGTTGACGTTTATCGTAAACGACGTAAACGATATCCGAATACCCATCGCCGTCATAATCACCCATGACTACACCGAGAATGGGTCCCACAAGAGTCGGGTTGATACTTCGTTGTATGAACCGGTTTGCGCTGATCTCTTCAAACTCAACCAACGAGGAGTAATTGGTCGGGGTTTCGTGTTCAGCAGCGAAGACGTGCAGTGAATGTGTAGTCTTATCGATAGTTGCGCGGAGAACTTCAGGCTCTCCTTGCAGCGGAAGGCTGTATACTGCATGTGAGAATGCCAGCAAGTTGATTTCGAGAACAGAGATATTTTTTGAATCGGGACCTGTGGCAATGATCGCGGCAGTAGAATCATCCTTCGTAATATAATGCAATGAGCTTGGAGCCATGGGGACTGGGTAGGATATTTGTCCCCCGAGGAAACCATTCCCTTGGTTCAAGAAAAGTGAGATGCTCTTTGAGCCGGTATTTGCCACAATCAGGTCGTCCCATCCATCAACGTTAATATCAGCACACAAGACACTCGTTGGTTTGAGACCAGCCAGATACTGAGTTTCTTCACTCTTGGGAATATGCACGTTCGCGTTGTAAAGAATTCGCAGCCGTCCCAGTACAGTATCTACAAGCGCTGCGTCGACGAATCGTGTCCGACCATGACGAAAATAGGTACACCAGACAGATTTACTCCCCCCGGCAAATACAACGTTCTCCTCGAGTTCCCCTCGTCCGTTATTAAGTCTGACACTTATACTATTCTCAACGGTGGATAGGATGCCAACATCTTCGACACCATCTCCATTGAGATCCACAACGCCAAGATCTGTCGGTATGTTTTGCAGCGGTATAGTTTCAAACAAGTGAAAACCACCCAAGCCATCACCGAGGAATGTTTGGCACATAGGGCTCTCTGCAAATAGAACAACTAAATCTTTGTTGAGATCCGAATCTAGAAGCGCGGTAGAAAGCATCATCGGTTCTTGCTGGCACTCGAGAATGGAAGGCTCACTGAACTTCAGCCTTCCAAAACCAGAGAATGTCAGAACTTGGTTAGAAATCCAATTCGTGCCGACAAGATCATTGATGCCATCGTCTTGTAAATCTGCAACCAGGAGAGTGCTGAAAGAGTATTCTGGAAGGATGGTTGTAGCTTCTTGAAAGGTGCCGTTTCCCCGACCGAGATACACGGATACCCCCAATTCTCGCTTGCCGTAGAGAAGTAGATCAGCTTTCCGATCGTTGTTGACATCGGCAACCAGAATGTTATCGAACGAATGTTCTAAGGTTGTTTCCCAAGATCGTATATATTTGCCCCGAGGCTTTCCGAGAAAGATTTGCAATGTAAGGGGATCGTCCGAGAGCACAACAAGGTCGCCGTACCGGTCATGGTTGAAACGTCCAGTCGCAGCGTGAATAATTGTTTTACCAACAACAAGAGTGTTCATTGAAAAGGAGAATGAGTCCGGGTGCTGGAGGTAACAATGAATGTCCTCCCTACCATACGTCGCGAGATCGGCAATACCATCTCCATTGAAATCACCTGAAAAAATGCCGCGAACACCCTGCCCAATCTTCAACTCTGACACCATGCCGAACGTTGTCAGATAGCGTTGCGCCTTCAGCATACTCGATCCTGAAATCTGCAAAGCAAAAAGGATAAACATGATGCCAGCAGAATTAAACGACCGTAGGGGGAAGAGTCGCGACACGCGCACAATCGCCGTTATTTCTTGACAGTCTTTCGCCGCTTGAGCCGCAGATTGCGACGCGTGAGAGCCTCGTGATAACGGCGTTTTTCATCGGGTGTCTGTGGAATGACAGGAGGAATGCCCACAGGCATCCCGTGTTCATCCACTGCGACAAAGGTAAGGTACGCGGTGTTTGCTGTTTTCCGTTCTCCGGTCAACTGATTTTCTGCCACAACATGTACACCAACTTCCATTGACGTCCCGAACGCTCGATTAACCGATGCGCGCAAGGTGACAACTTCACCCAGACGGATCGGTTGATGAAACACAAGATCATCTGCCGCCGCCGTAACGCATACCCGATTGCAATGGCGTTGGGCGGATATCGCTGCGGCGATATCCATCCACTCCATTAACCGTCCGCCGAGAAGATTTCCTAATTGGTTCGTATCGTTCGGAAGAACAAGTTGTGTCATTTCAACTTGCGACCGTTTGACAAGATATTTTCTCATCATCAGCCTTCTCAGGTACGTTGGATGATGAAACCAAGAAGCATCTGATGGCCAACCTCTGCTGACTTGTTTTTGAGATGGCCCTCAATCTCGTCCCTGAGCGATTCCGCCTCACCTTTCATCCGACTGTTAGGATACTTCTCGAAAAATTTGTCGATGTCTTGCTTAGCTTCATCATATTTTTTCCGCGCGACCAATGATCTTACTTTCCCGATCAACGCAGGTTCAGCATACGGGGTATCATGATATTTTTCGACAACCGTTGAATAATAGACCGTCGCCGACTTGAAATACTCCATCTTCATGTAAAGAACTGCGGTATCGTAAAGTTTTTGAGCGAGTCTTGTATCGAGCTCTTTAATTTTTCCCTCTGCATCGGGAACAAGCTCGTGCTTGGGATTATATTCTATGAAGGATTGGAGTTCATCGATCGCCCGCAACGTGTATTTTTGTTCGAGCGGTGCTTTCGGCGAGAGATAGTAATATGATAACCCTGTCTTGTATTGTGCCAGCGGTACTAATGAGCTCGAACGGAAGTTCCGAATCAGCGTCTGATATTCTTCCGCAGCGAGCAGATATTCTTCCCGCTTAAAGTGGGATTCCGCGAGATAATACTGAGCATCGTCTGCAACAGCGCTACCAGGATATTGCAGCTTCACGATCTCAAATTCGGCGACCGCCTCCAAGTAATCCTCATTATCGAATTTCTTCTTTCCAAGATCAAACCGTTCTTCCGCCGAAAGGCTTTGGGGAACATTTGAAGAGCCGCATGAGCAAAGTAGCCCAGCAAGAATAAAAGAAGTGATGATGTGTGTAGAGAGGAGTTCCTTCATGATCATTCGTAACGTCAAGTGAGATTAACTTCGCACATGAAAAAATAAGTAGACGATAACACCCGTTGCACCTATGATGACAAAGGGTTCAACAATACGGTCGAACGTGGTTTCTGGAGGAAGTTCGGCATGGGTGCTCTTGGCAGAAGCAAGTTCCAGGGTTGGAATATCATCAACCGCAACCGTATCTGAAACTTCTTTGCGTAAAAAACCACTAAAGAGCACTTCCTTGGTCTTTGTGTTCATTGACTCAACAGATACACCGACCGATATTGTACGGCGAACTTTTTTCGAGCCGAACATTCCGTTTCGAAATACATCCTCGTATCTCACCCTCATCTCGGCCCCTCCGACATCAATCATGAAATCTGGAGTGATGGCTGTGTCGCCTGGGGTAAACACTCGGCATCCAAATGATTGTAGTGTCGATGAGATTGAATTGCACATGATCCAATTATCATCAGCCGGCGGGCATTTCATTTCGATGCGATTGCCTGCCACCAATTTTGAATGCTCGATGACTTCCCCCACCTCCGCTGCAACGAGGTCCTGCAACACGTGAAGATTTGTCTTGACAGATGTGGTGCTTTGCTTATCCCCACTTTTTGATATCTGAATGCCCAGTCCTAACAATAGCACGATGAGGGATTTCCACTTGAGGTTGAGGGTCGGACCAGAAACGGTCATGGTCGAGAGCCGCTACGCGTAGATGCCGCGGATCTTCAACGTCTTTGCAACCTTATCGATAGCGAGCACATAGGCTCCTATTCTTAAAGTCGTGTTGTACGTTGCTGCAGAATGATATACAGCGTCGAACGATTGACGCATCATGCGTTCAAGCCGACGATTGACTCTATCGAGAGTCCAGAAGTACCCTGCCCGATCTTGTGCCCACTCAAAATATGAAACCGTCACACCTCCGGCGTTCGCCAGAATATCCGGGATTACAAGAATTCCTCGTTCTTGGAGAATGGGATCGGCACTGGCATCAGTGGGTCCGTTTGCTCCCTCACTGATAATCTTAGCACGTATTCGTGAGGCATTCGCAGCCGTGATCTGTTCTTCCTTCGCGGCAGGGACCAAGACATCGCATTCGAGCTCGAGCAACTCATCCTGTGAGATCGTGTCGCCACCTTTGAAACCGGCAAGTGTTCGATTTTTTCCAACATACTCGATCGCTTTGACTGTATCAATTCCCTTTGCGTTGTAGTACGCGCCACTCACGTCAGAGATGCCGACGATTTTACATCCCTGCTCGGCGAGTAACTGTGCTGTCACAGATCCAACGTTTCCAAACCCCTGAACGGCAATCTTGGCGTCCTTGGCTCGGATCCCAAGTTTTTCCATCGCTCCTAATGTAACAATCATACACCCACGACCCGTTGCTTCCCGCCGACCCAGTGAACCTCCGAGGATCAACGGTTTCCCGGTGACAACGGCGGTTTCAGTTCTCCTCATGTGCATGCTATAGGTGTCCATCACCCACGCCATGATCTGTTCATTAGTGTTCATATCGGGAGCTGGAATGTCGCGATCGGGTCCGAAGACGTCCAAAAGGTTTGAAGTATAACGACGCGTGATCTTTTCGATTTCGATCTTCGTCAGCTTTGTAACATCGCAACGCACTGCACCTTTCGCTCCACCGAAGGGGATGTTCATCACCGCACACTTCCATGTCATCCATGCTGCGAGAGCTTTCACTTCATCCAACGTGACATCGGGTGAGTATCGAATGCCTCCTTTAGATGGACCAAGAATGTCGTTATGAATAACGCGGTACCCTTCAAAGATTTCTATCCTGCCATCATCCATCTGAATGGGGATAGATATAATCATTTGCTTTGCTGGCGTTTTGAGATAATTGTACAGACCAGCTTCGAGTCCAAGAATTTCAGCGGCGATATCAAATCGCCGCATCATGGATTCAAAGGGGTTTTCTTTATCGGGGATAGGAGTGGGTTCGTGGTAGACTGCAGGCGGTTGTTCGATCATACGTTCCAATAAAGTCTCCTAGACGATGTTGTTATGAGATGCTCTAGTTCTTGTTGATATAGCTTTAGATTCCGCCCATGGCAATGTTATGCAACCGCTCAACCCGTTCTGCGATGGGAGGATGTGTTGAGAATAGCTTCGAGATACCACCACCCAAAAGAGGATTGACGATAAACATATGTGCTGAAGCGGGTGAGGCATTCTGCATTGGAATGCGCTCTACTCCTTTCTCAAGTTTCTGCAAAGCATTTGCCAGCGATAAAGGGCGACCGCAGATATGGGCACCTCCCTCATCGGCGGCAAATTCTCGCGAGCGCGATATCGCGAGCTGTACAAGAACAGCAGCTATGGGTGCTAAAATAAGCATTGCCAATTCTGCGAAACCGTTCGAGTCACGCCGATCTCTGCTTCCACCACCAAACATCATCGACCAGCCAGCCATGCGGGCAACAAAGGTAATCGTGCCGACCATCGTCGCAACAATAGTACTTGTGAGGATGTCTCGATGTTTGATATGCGCAAACTCGTGGGCAAGGACGCCTTCTAATTCGTCATCACTTAACAACTGCAAGATACCTTCTGTCGCAGCAACTGCTGCATGTTGTGGACTGCGTCCTGTTGCGAATGCGTTTGGCGTTTCCCCAGGAATGATGTAAAGACGAGGCATTGGCAGTTGTGCCTGACTCGAGATTCGCGCGACGAGCGAATACAGCCGCGGCGCTTCCGCCTCTGTTACTTCCTTTGCCCGATACATCATGAGAACAATCTTGTCGGAAAACCAGTAAGATCCAAAATTCATTGCCAGCGAAAAGACAAATGCCATGATCAGCCCGTTTTGTCCACCGATCAACGAACCAACGAGCATCAGCAGTACCATCATGAATGTCATGAGAAATACTGTTTTGAGCGTATTCATAGTGACTAAATCCTTTTAATGATTACCAAATATCGCTTCAAATGTATGCAAAATTTGGCTAATTATCAAGAAGGATGGGGAGCGTCATGGGAAGAATGCCATTCTGAACGGAGCTGATCTCGTCCAGCCAGCGGGAGATATTTTGCTTTTCTGCAAGATCGTAGATCGATGAACATGACATTGGGCTTACGTCAGCAGGCTCTCTTCCAGATGGTGACAGCGAAGGAAAATGGAGATTTCTTCTTGGGCGGAGAATGCAGTATCATTTTTAAAAATTAATTCTTCTTCATGATCCTCGAATTTTGCACGGCATAAAGAGCGACCGTGTTTCATGTCATTTTTTACTTGACCATTGACGAGTCTTTTATTTTATTACCCACAGACGTTAATTGTCGTTAACAAAAGAAGGAGCGAAGATATGAAACAGATTCTCATGTTGATGCTCGTGTTGAGTGGAGGGGTCACCATGGTATTTGCAGGAGACGACAAACCTGTCAGTAGCCTAAACACTCACCAGTACTACAGCGGCAAAGTTGGTTATTATCAACCGAGTGATGGGCTCAACAATGGTTTGCTTTTAGGAATTGATGGGATCACGGAGTTCATCCATTATAATTTCTTTCTTGGTGGCGCGGTTGAGGTGTATCCAAAACAATCAATTACCATCTTCAAGGATCCACAACCTGACGGAAGCAACCCCCCTACCATTGATCGACAACTGATGATTCTCCTCCCTCTTCATATTGATCTCGGATACAAACTCTTTGAAATTACGGACGCGGATACACGAGGATACGTTGGCGTCGGAGGTGGCTATTCCTTTTATTTTTACAGCGTCGATTACCGCTCTTCATCTAGCGGACTCCTGGGTAACACTCTAATCGCGAAGAGTGATTCTAAAAATGGCGGGAATGTGTTCGGCTCAATCTTTGCGCGGCTGTTGATCAATCAGATCTTCGTTGAACCGAGATTATACTTCGCCTCGAAGACTGAGGATGCGATTGACAAATATGCATACGTCGTTAACTCTTCGGGATACTCGATCACCTTGGGATTCCAGTACCATTGATGACAGTTCTCCGGTAAGAGGTGGGGCTACTCTTCCTCCTGCGCTCGTAGTTTCTCAAGGACGGAAAAATCCTCAAGCGTCGTCGTGTCGCCGCTGACGGAACCGTTTGAAGCAATCTCACGCAAGAGCCGTCGCATGATCTTACCGCTCCGTGTCTTCGGAAGTGCGTCCGTAAAGCGAATCTCATCGGGCTTTGCCATTGAACCGATTTCTTTTGAAACATGCGAGCGTAACTCCTCTTTCAAATCGGGGCTCGGCGTGCGCCCCCCTTCCAATGTAACAAAGGCACAGATGGCGGATCCTTTGATGTCGTCGGGCTTTCCAACCACTGCGGCTTCCGCTACGAACGCATGACTAACCAACGCGCTTTCGATCTCTGCAGTTCCAAGTCTATGTCCTGATACATTAATGACATCATCTACCCTGCCCATGATCCAGAAGTATCCATCTTTATCACGTCGTGCACCGTCTCCGGTGAAGTATACTCCTCTGATGTCGCTCCAATATTGCTTCTTAAACCGCTCAGGATCTCTGTAGATTGTTCTTAGCATCGAGGGCCATGGTTTCTTAATGACGAGATAACCGCCCTGGTTCTTACCCACAGATTTTCCGTCTCTATCAACAACGTCAGCATCAATGCCGGGGAATGGCAGGGTTGCAGTTCCGGGTTTTGTCGGTGTTGCACCGGGAATCGGAGTGATAAGAATAGCGCCTGTTTCCGTTTGCCACCACGTGTCGACAATCGGACACCGGCTTTTGCCGATGATCTTATGATACCACATCCATGCTTCCGGATTGATCGGCTCGCCGACCGTTCCAAGCAATCGCAGCGAACTGAGATCGTGCTTGAGGGGCCATTGTTCACCCCAACGGATGAAGGCGCGAATTGCAGTCGGTGCGGTGTAGAAGATCGTGATTTTGTATCGATCAATAATCTTCCAGAAACGATCCGGCTCGGGCCAGTTCGGTGCCCCTTCATACATGAACGTTGTTGCGCCGTTTGCCAGCGGTCCGTAGACGACGTACGAATGTCCCGTCACCCAGCCGATATCGGCAGTGCACCAGTATGTATCGGTGTCTTTAAGATCGAAGACCCATTTGCATGACAGATACACCTGCACAAGGTAGCCCGCCGTAGTATGCACAACTCCTTTTGGTTTGCCGGTCGTCCCGCTCGTGTAGAGGATGAACAGTGGATGTTCGGAATCGAGTTTCTCCGCGTCACAATCATCGGAAGCGGTCTCCATTAACTCTTCCCACCAATGATCTCGACCCGGCACCATTGTAATCTCCAACCCGATACGCTTCATGACGACGACGTTTTCGACGAGCGTCGTTTTCTCTAACGCTTCATCGACATTTTGTTTGAGAGGAATGACATTACCTCTGCGATAACCTCCGTCTGCAGTCACGATGAGCTTTGCCTGTGCATCCTCGATGCGGTCGACGATTGCCTGTGCGCTGAAGCCGCCGAAGATAATCGAGTGCGTTGCGCCGATGCGGGCACACGCCAACATTGCGATGGCGAGTTCCGGCACGAGCGGCATATAGATGGCAACGCGGTCGCCCTTCTTAACACCGAGCGATTTTAACACGTTGGCAAACTTGCATACGTGCACGTGGAGCTGTTGATAGGTCAGCGTCCGTGTTTCACCCGGCTCCCCTTCCCATATGATTGCCGCCTTGTTCTTTCGCCATGTTGCGAGGTGCCGGTCGAGACAGTTGTATGCGATATTGATCTTGCCGCCGACGAACCATTGTGAGAACGGCAGCTTCCACTGAAGCACCTTGCTCCATTTCTTGAACCAATCAAGCTCGCTTGCTACGCCCGCCCAAAACTTCTCCGGGTTCTTGATTGAGGCATTATAGATTTTCTTGTACTCCGCAAACGATTTGACGTGTGCTTGCTTTGAAAATAAAGGATGCGGTTTGAAGAGTCTCTCTTCCTTCAAAACGGAAGTGATATTCATGGAGTGACTGCGATGTGATTTTGTCGTGTTCATGGCAAATGATGAAAGAGTGTCAGCTTAATTTTTTATACACCGTTCCGATATAATCGACGAAGTCAGGTTCCAAGCCTTGTTTTCGAATCAACGATTGGATATTTGCACGATGATGAATGGAATGGTAGTTCAGTTGCAGTGCAATGTCTTTGAGCTTGGCAGACCATTCCCCTCCATCAAAACCAATGAACTTTACTTCTTCAAAAAGTTCATTTTCATTTTTACCTTCAAGAAATACGATCCACGTTTGCAAGCTCTTGGTCCATTCCTTCTCAAGTTCTTCCAATGTATACACCGGATCCCACCAGCTCATCTGCGCCGATTGTGAATTTTGACCAATTCTTGCCATCCACTTGTATTGCGAGTTTATCAGATGACTAAAATATTTTACACACTCCTTCTTTTCAGGGAGTTGTTTTATTTTTTCAAGCACCTTTTTGTTTGCATAATCGTTGAATCGGAATGTCTCAATTAGGTATTGTTTCATTTCCATACTATTTCCTCACCCATCGTCTGTCGTTAGTTACTTAAATGTGAAGTTTGCCATTCCGCCCAAAGTATTGCGGTTAACATCTGGCGGCACGGAGAAAAAAAGGAGAATGTGGTCTACAAGTTTAGTATCCACTCACAGATCGACGCCAACTGTTCGTCATTGGTAAGATTTGCAGCGTTATTAAGGGATCCGTTGCGCAATTGTTTGAAGATTTCGGAAGCCATACTGTTTTCAATCGCTGCACCTATAAAGAATGTCTGTGGCTTCTTTTTCTTTTTGCTGAAACTCTTTCTGATCCTCTCTAAGGCAGAGTTGGCAGTTTTCCAATGTTCGTCTGCGCCTGCAGGATCGATGCCACCTTTCAACTCTCCCAGTGCTACGTAGGCATCGATGTCGTGTATTAGCGATTGTTTTCCCCTGCCTAAGTCGTTGATTGTTCCCTCCAAAATCGAAAGGTCTACGTTTTTCTTGACGACCGGGACAGTGACGTTCATGATCAGCAGCCGATGACGTCTGTTCTTTGTCCAGAACATTCCATTGATCCGTTTCTCGATTCCCGTATCATCCTGTGGCTTTGGCAGCCAAGTGTCTGTGTCGTCATCTTTCCATTGGTAATCGATCCCCGAGAGATTGAAGACTGATAGCAATGAACGCAGGAATTTTCTTTCACCTAATACTCCCGCCAAGTTTCTTGCCTTACCACCTAAGGCGTCTCCTTTTGTCAGCAAATAACGGTAAACAAGCTCATTGATGAAATCGTCGCTGGTCGTTGACAAGTCAACTCTGACGTCCTTTACTCCCAAAAGATCTTCGGGCTTCGTCCCTCTACGGCATAAGTATTTGAGCGTTTTTGCTTCTTCTATGTAAGGAACTGCCATGTGGTTTTTCTCCAAAGTAAGAGCTATAAAACCAGCCCTTATTTTTTCTTTGGGCGTAACCAAATCGCCAGCAACACCGATTGGCATGTACGGTTGCATTACGTATTCTCCTCGGTCAAAAAAGCTGACTGACTTCAGAATAAAGATCTTTCCAGAAGCCTTGCTTGATACGAAACTTCGTGCCGTGATTATGATGAGTGCGAGCATCGAAATCAATTTGGATAATCCCTCGTTCGATACAGGAGAGAAAATTGTCGAAAGAGAAGCCGGTCAGCATTAACAAACTCTGGTAAGAGAAATACTCTCTGCCTCTTTTGACTTTGCTATCTGCGATGACATAAAAACAATTGCGGGCTTTCTCTCCCATCAAGTCCCTGAGGTCATCGAAGCCCCAATATGGTTCTGGGTTGAACGGGCGAAGACCAACACGACTTTCAACCGACTTGTGCCAGGTTGCAATATCAGGATCGGCGATATCGGCTTTGGTTGAATCAAAGACGAACCGGATTTTCCGCTGTTGGCGATCTACAACGACGGTGAAGCCACGATTAGTAAATTGAGTTGCGCTGGTCGTAGAACGGAAGCTCATCTCATTGCGAGGATACTTCTTGCCGGCTTGCTTGTGTGCCCATCCGTATAGGGGAAGTAGCATTTTGGAAACAATGTCTGCGCCTCGTGGGAAAGGTTCGTAGTGCTTCAGGGTGACAAGAGATGTCGTGTGAAGTCTTTGACCTTTGAGTTCCCAACCATTGGCGTTTGCAATTGGAAGGTTGTTCTCAGGGATGCCAAGCAGTTTCTCAAGCGCGTTTCCGACTGCACCGTCATTTCTGACATTTTTGGTTCGTTTAACACTCTTAATCCAACCTCGCTGAGTTACCTTCCGAATCTCTTCGATTAACTGTTCCTTCGTTATTATCCGAATCACTTGGGCGGTCTCCAGAAGTCCAGCAGATATTCGAAAGTCACTCCCATCGTAATGTAATTGCTCGGCCAACCAAATATGCCAATCTGATTGACAATGTTGGTGCGATCCCAGATGATGATGTTGCGGAGTTCATAGCCACGCTTCCGCAACTCCTGAATAAGAGAGACGTGAATAGTGATGCGCTGATTCTCCCACCACATATCGGGAACGTTGATGACGCAATGACCTTTTGTGCAAAGGATGGGAAGCAAAGATTCGAAGATGTCTCCCATTGCTACACTGTAATCGTCAATCGACATTGTGCCGAGGTCTCTGGGATCTTGGGAGTATTGTTCAACTTTCCCAAGCTGCCCATTGTCTCGATCTCTCCGAGATTTATTTTTCCTTTTACGGTTGAGGAGATTAGCGTAGGGTGGGGAAGTCCAAATCAATTTGACACTTTCCTCGGGTAGGTATTGGGCGACGTTTCTAGCGTCATCTTGAATGGCAACTTGACGAGACGAACTGAATAACCCGGACTGCTTAATACGATTTGCACAAAGTGAAACATATTTCTCTTGTAAATCAAAGCCAATAGCATTGCGGTTCGAGTCATTTGCAGCAACAAGCGTTGTTCCGCTGCCGACAAACGGGTCGAGAACGAGTTCGCCCTGATGCGTGAAGAGTTCGATCAGTTTTTTGGAAAGTGAAATCGGAAACGTGGCAGGGTGCAAGGTTTTGTCTCGAACGTCTCTACCTTCATAGGTGAAACGCCAGACGCCGAGTTGAGACTTAAGCCACTCCTTTGCAGGCAAACAATTAATATGAGTTGGCCCGCAATTGCAACTCCTTGTATGCCCAATATGCAGTCGTGTTTGGTATTCGGGCGTACCTTCTCGGATTGCAAGAACCGGTGGGGACTCTTTCTTAGACTTCTTCGCCCGCTTTGATTTAAGTGCAGTTTGCATCAATTGAAATCACCTCGTGTTTGTGTAGCCCCAATATAAGGATTATTAATCAGCTAATCTAACTTGGGATTAATCTATCTGCAAGCAAACAATGCGGTGAAGGGCAATGCTTATGAGCAAGATGTTTTTCTCATCAAGCAAATGTTGTCCATCTCCTGGCTTAACGAACTTTGTCGTCTAACTTCTTCATGAATAGAAACCATAGGAATGTTTTGCCTCTCTTAACTCTTGAGCAGCGACCTTAACACGTACTGCAAGATGCCATCGTTCTTGTAGTAATCAATTTCCATCGGTGTGTCGATCCGGCACAGAGCTTTGAATGTCTTAGTCTGCCCGGCGGAGTCACGTACTGTCACGCTCATCATTTTTCCCGGGCGAAGGTCTGTTGCAACTCCCTCGATGTCATACATTTCGAATCCCGTCAGCCGGAGCGTTTCACGGTTTTGTCCTTCTGCAAATTGCAGCGGCAGTACTCCCATCCCCACGAGATTACTCCGGTGGATACGCTCGAAACTTTCGGCGATCACTGCGCGAACGCCGAGCAGTCGCGGTCCTTTTGCCGCCCAATCACGAGACGAGCCTGAGCCGTACTCCTTCCCAGCGAGGATGATGAGAGGAGTTCGCTCCTTCTGGTACTGCATCGCGGCGTCGAAAATCGAGATCGGATCTTTGGATGAGGGATGAATTGTGACTCCACCTTCTGTTCCGGGTGCGAGGAGATTGCGCAGTCGGATATTCGCAAACGTCCCGCGCATCATCACTTCGTGGTTGCCGCGTCTCGCACCGTAGGAGTTGAAATCTTTTGGATCGACACCATGAGCAATTAAATACTGTCCGGCAGGACTTTTTGCCGGAATAGAACCTGCCGGTGAAATGTGATCGGTCGTTACAGAATCCCCGAGAACGGCAAGCATCCTCGCACCCTTGATATCCTGAAGCGGCAAAGGCTGGGCAGGCATGTCGGTAAAGAACGGAGCCGCTTTGATGTACGTCGACTTCTCATCCCACACATACCGATCGCCCGCAGGAACAGGAAGTTTTTTCCATGATTCACTTCCATCAAGCACATTGTCGTATTCATGCCTGAACATTTCAGATTTCACACACGCGCGGATCGTGTTTTCAATCTCGACCGGTGAGGGCCAGATATCTTTCAAGTAGACCGGCTTTCCCTCCTTGTCTGTTCCGAGAGACTCGTTTTGGATATCGATGTTCATCGTGCCGGCAAGCGCGTAGGCAACAACGAGCGGCGGCGATGCAAGGTAGTTTGCCCGAACGTGCGAATTGATCCGACCTTCAAAATTCCTGTTGCCGGAAAGGACTGAGACAACAACCAAATCGTTCGCTTGAATTGCGTTAGCAATTGGCTCGGGAAGCGGACCGCTGTTTCCGATGCATGTTGTGCAGCCGTAACCAACGAGATGGAATCCGAGCTCGTTGAGCGGCTTGGAGAGCTTGGCTTCGTTTAAGTAATCGGTCACAACCTTCGAGCCGGGTGCGAGACTCGTCTTTACCCACGGCTTAGTGCGGAGACCTTTCTCAACCGCTTTCTTCGCAAGCAATCCCGCCGCAACCATGACTGAGGGATTCGACGTGTTTGTGCAGCTCGTGATCGCAGCTATCACCACGGAACCGTTACCGATCGAAAATTGACTACCATTGTTCTTCACCGTTACTGTTTGGACAATGTCCTTAGCCTCAAGCTGTTCTGTCGCTGCAATCGGTTTTGCAACTGGTGTTGCTGTACTACCGCCTTCAGTAATCCATGTCTCAGCTCTTACTTTGTTGATTGTCGTTCCTCTTCCTTCGAGGAGATCGATGAGTGAGGTGCGGAAGGATTGCTTCGCTTTGTTCAGCGGCACTCGATCCTGCGGTCGCTTGGGACCGGCAAGGCTCGGCTCAACAGTGGAAAGATCTAATTCAAGATGATCGGAAAACACGGGATCAATGCTATCCTTCGAATGAAAGAGTCCTTGCTCCTTGCAATACGTTTCGACGAGTTTGATCTGCTCGTCGTTTCTTCCCGTGAAGCGAAGATAGTTGAGTGTTTCGTCATCGACGGGAAAATATCCCATCGTCGCGCCGTACTCGGGAGCCATATTGGCAATCGTTGCACGGTCGGCGAGTGTAAGCGATGCCAAGCCGGGACCATAGAACTCCACGAATTTTCCAACGACACCCTTCTTGCGAAGCATTTGTGTCGCGGTTAGCACAACATCAGTCGCTGTTACACCCGATTGTGTCGTGCCCGAGAGTTTGAATCCCACAACGTGAGGTAGCAGCATCGAGATCGGTTGACCGAGCATCGCTGCTTCTGCTTCAATTCCTCCAACACCCCACCCTAACACGCCAAGACCATTAATCATCGTTGTGTGGGAGTCTGTTCCAACGAGCGTATCGGGATAGGCGAACAGCTCTTCATTAATCCGACTCGCAAACACAACACTGGCAAAGTATTCAAGGTTTACCTGATGGACGATGCCGGTATCTGGAGGTACGACGCGGAAATTCTTGAAGGCTTGTTGGGTCCATCGAAGAAAGGCGTACCGCTCTTGGTTGCGCTCGAACTCACGCTCAGCGTTAATCTGGAACGAGCGTGGTGTTCCATACTCATCGACCTGCACGGAGTGATCGATGACCAGATCGACCGGCTGGAGCGGGTTGATGCGTTTCGGATCACCGCCCATCCGAATCATCGCGTCGCGCATGACTGCAAGATCCACCGCGCACGGGACTCCCGTGAAATCCTGCAACAACACTCGCGCAGGCATGAATGAAATCTCTTTGTCGGGTGGAGCTGTTGGATTCCACTCAATCACCGATTGGATATCTTGAGCGCGCACTGTCGATCCATCTTCCTGCCGAAGCAGATTCTCGAGCAGGATTTTTAAGGAGATTGGAAGCCGTTCAACACCCCGTGCGTCACTTAATCGCTTCAATGAAAAGATGGAATACGCTTTACTTCCTATTGCTAATGTTGTCCTTGTTTTAAAGCTATCGAGATTTTTCATATTCAACCCTAAAGGAATCAGAAAGGCATAATAGTGATGTACTCTATTGACTGATGGAATTGATCTTAATGTATTAAAAAAAATTCAAAAGCGGAAATGGGTCATGTCGAAAATAAGAAGCGCGTCATTCCCCCCCAAGGCGTCACTTCGTGACGACCTCGCTGTGGCGGGACTGTTCGGAATGCGACGGGTTCATCATCATCTCGACACACTTCAGGTCGGCATCTCATCAGAGCAATCTTAGTTTGGCTGCTGTCCCCACATTGTCGGGATCAGCATGACGCGGCGGCTGGTTAGGAAGGACGGGGAGATAGTCTTTTGCTTAACTCATCTCCATCATCCGCTGGATCGGAAGACGGGCACGACGAATCAACTCATCACTCAATGTAATTTCCGGCGAGCGGTGTTTCATACAAAGGTAAAGTTTTTCCATCGTGTTAAGCTTCATATATGGACATTGGTTGCATGCGCAACTCTCTTCGGGAGGCGCCGGGATGAAAAGTTTATCGGGACAAGCCTTTTGCATTTGATGAATGATGCCAACTTCTGTGGCAATGATAAACTCTTTCTCCAGACTTTGCTGAACGTGACGCAACAGGGCGCTTGTCGAACCAATAAAGTCTGCCTGATTGAGCACGATCTCTTCACACTCGGGGTGGGCAATGAGTTTTGCCTGTGGATATTGTGTTTTCAGATGGAGTATTTTCTTCGCGCTGAATGTCTCATGAACGATACAGGTTCCTTGCCAGAGCAACATTCTTCGACCAGTCTTCTTGATCAAATAATTTCCGAGATTACGATCAGGAGCGAAGAGGATCGGTGTATGTTCGGGGATCTGGCGAATAATCTTCTCTGCATTACTGGAAGTACAGATGATGTCGCTGAGCGCTTTTACTTCGGCAGAACAGTTAATATATGTTATCGCGATGTGATCAGGATGCTGTTCTCTGAATTGCTTGAAGAGCAGTGCCGGACATCCCTCGGCAAGCGAGCACCCTGCATTCAGGTCTGGGAGGAGCACTTGTTTTGTTGGACTAAGAATCTTCGCGGTCTCTGCCATGAAATGAACGCCCGCAAAAACGATGACATCCGCATCCGTTGTGGCGGCCCTTCGAGAAAGTTCGAGACTATCCCCCACAATATCGGCGAGATCCTGGATTTCAGACTCCTGGTAATAGTGTGCAAGCAACACTGCGTTCAGACTCTGCTTCAGAAACAGAATCTCTTGTTCAAGATTCACCGGAATTTCTTCGAGTTCCGTTGTTTCTACGCTGGATTGTGCAATTTGAATTTCATTCATACTCATCAAAGATACTTAACACATCACCAATAATCAATTCACTTTTGTCTCAACATGTTCAGAAGGATTACATCGATAAGATTATTGACTTCATCCACCGAGATTGAATTAATGTTGCCATCCGCTACAACTATAAAACGATTTTTTTCTCCGATTGGTGCCCATTCAAGCGGGTCTGTTGGTCCAAAAAGCGCCAGAACGGTTGCGCTCAATGCGCCTGCTATGTGCATCACACCGGTATCGTTCGTAACGAAGAGGTCCAATTCATTGATCATGGCAGCGACGCGACGAATAGGTTGATCTTGGATGAGTTCGAATGGACATTGTAATCCCTTTTGCATTTCAAGCAAGACCTCATCATCCATCGGTCCCGCGGTGACGACAATGCCAACGTCGTATTCCTTCGACATCCGATTTGCCACAGATGCGAAGTTGCCTGGGCTCCATCGATTGGCCACTTTACCCGCTCCGGGATGAATACCAACAAGTACTCGATGTTTCTTCCGAAGCGGCGCCAGGAACTCTCTTGCAAAGCCTTTCTCTGCTTCAGTGAGTCCGATGACAAGCATGAGATCTTCCGTTGTTAGTCCGATTGGTTCCAGAATATCGAGATTACGGAGGGTTTGGTGTCTGCGTGAAGTCGGTTCCCAGCGGAGGTCAACAGTAGTTGTAAAACAAAATGCAGTTGGGTTCTGTCGATACTGCAAGCTCTTTGCACCGATCCGTACCTTTGCGCGAGAAAGCCAGGCAAGGACATCGCTCGTGACGGAGGTGGACACTGTACATGGCACAACTGCGAGATCGTATTGACGTGTGCGGAGTGTATGGATAAAGTTCCACAACTGAAGAAATGACGCGATGAAGCGACGCTTATCGTAACTTAGCACGTCGTCAAGGTATGGGTGATTTCGCATGACCTCATAATTGACGAGACTCGCGATGAGTGTGATGTGCGCATTCGGAAAATGCGAGCGTAGTGCGCGAAGGAGCGGGATCACACAGAGCATGTCGCCAAGTTGGTCGTGCTGTCGGACGACGAGGATATTTTTAACATTAGCTTTGGAGAATGAGACCCGATTCTCGGACTTCATCATCGCGCTCATCAACTGCACAAAGATTTTTTTGAAGCGTTGTTCGATTCTGTCCAGGAACGAGGAAGAAACAGTAAGAGAGGAGAGACTCAATGATCCTGCTGAGCGTTGGTGGAATCTGAAGATTGAGGTTTCTTAGAGAGGTCCTCGAATTCAGCATCTTCGATATTGGAAAACGACGAGGTGGTGTTTTTCGTATATCGCGAGCGGCCAGCGTATGATGAAAACAGCCTGGCGATCTTCCACACGATAAAGATGAAGCCGAACCACAACAAAAAACGCATCATCCTGCACCCGCCTATCGTTTCAAGCTTGATGGGTTATAGTACTCGACCGGTGCTTTATCAGGTCGGAAGATTTCATAGACGAGATCTTCGAAATCATTCTGGTCGTTCACAAAATCGATCTGCGAAGCGTTCACGATGAGCAGCGGTGCTGCCTTGTATCGGAAGAAGAAGTAGTTGTATGCCTCGTTAAGGTCCCTGATATATTGTTCGGCCATATTCCGCTCAATCTCTCTGCCACGCTTCTGAATATTTGTCATCAAACGATTTACGTGACACTGGATATACACGACGAGGTCTGGTGTTGGCACCGAATGCTCAATCGAGGTGAGCACGCTTTCATACAATTTCAGCTCGTCGTCTGCGAGATTAAGGTACGCAAATATTTTATCCTTTTCAAAAATGTAGTCTGTGAGCAGGAAGCGATGGAAGAGATCAGCTTGAATGAGTTCCTGCTGCTGTTTGTATCGGCTTAAAAGGAAAAATATCTGAGTCTGAAATGCATACCGCTCAGGATCTTCATAGAATTTCGGGAGGAAGGGGTTTTCTTCAAATCGTTCTAGGACAACCTTTGCATTAAGCCGGTCTCCAAGCAGCTTCGTCAGGGTTGTCTTTCCTGCTCCAATGACGCCTTCAATGGCGATATGACGAATATCCGATTGTTCGATGAGAGAATCGAGGGATCGTTGCACGTGCTTTCCGTTAATGGGAGGTTGAAGAATGGATATGATACTCCGTCCGCACGACGCGATGTCGATCACGACAGGCGCGCAACAATGAGGCAATAGTTTTTTCAAGTATTGGGTGCACTGCTGTCGGGGCAATTTCGTTCAATGGCTGGAGCGCGAATCGTCGGTGCTCTAATGCGGGATGTGGAACACGCACCGTATGATCTTCGTACGCAAGTCCGCGATAGAGCAGGATGTCGATATCGATGAGTCTGGGTTCCAGATGGGTTCGCGCTTTACGTCCCAGTTTTTTTTCGATCTTTTTTAACTTCACCAGTAGCAATGGCGGGTCATCGGGTGTACTAATCCCCAGCACCATGTTGTAAAAGAGATTCTCCGAATCCATTTCAACAGGCTCGGTCTCATAGATTGATGAAACATCGATGATCGAGGCAACTCCGTTAATCTCTTCTACAGCCCTTGAGAGGTTGCTTAGACGATCACCAAGATTGGACCCTAATCCTAAATAGACTGTATACATTGTTCACGTGCGATGTTCCGTAACCACCACTTCCACATAATCAACCACTCCCTTCACCGGTGGATGTGGTTTCCGAACTGTTACTGTTAGCGATTGAATGCCGTTGAACTCTTGAAGAAGTCCCTGTGCAATTGTATTGGCAAGTGCTTCCAACAAATAATATTTCTTGCGTGTAACAGTTTTCTGAATAAACGAATAGACAGCTTCATAATCGACCGTTTGTTTAAGGCTGTCGCTTTCGATCGCGGCAGAGAGGTCACTGCGAATCTCTACGTCGACTTCGAATTTTCCCCCAAGGTTTTGCTCATCTGTGGCAACACCATGATAGGCATAGAAAGAAGCGTTCTTGATTCTGATGATAGCATCGGGCATGGAAATTCTGCAAAATATAGTTGTTTATCTATCTATAGTCAAGAAAGGTAAGCCCCGCGTCACATTATGAACCCGATCACGGCTCACGACTTTTCGATCTTTGCCCATGTATCGCGTAAGGAAACTGTGCGATTGAAAATCAATATATCCTTCGTAGAATCATTATCGACACAAAAATACCCGAGCCGCTCGAACTGAAAACGATCTTGTACCTTCGCACTTGATAGGGTTCTTTCAACTTTGCAATCCCTTAATACGGCAAGAGCATTTGGATTGATGAGAGTCTTCCAATTCTCTCCGCTTGGATCTTCCACTGTGAATAGTCGGTCATACACTCTCACTTCTGCAGCAAGTGCATGAGAGGCTGAGACCCAGTGAATTGTTCCCTTCACTTTCTTCTTGTTCTGCGATGATCCACTCTTTGTCTCGGGATCATATGTGCAGTGAACTTCCACGATTTCGCCTGTCGTTCCATCTTTTACCACATTGGTACACATGATGACATAGGCATATCTCAGACGCACTTCTGCTCCGGGGGAGAGCCGGAAGTATTTTGGCGGTGGATTCTCTCGGAAATCCTCTCGCTCAATGTAGATGACATTCGAAAAAGGAATCTTCCTCGATCCCATGGAAGGATCTTCCGGGTTATTCGCTCCGTCGAGCTCCTCCACCTTACCCTCAGGATAGTTGTCGATGATGACCTTCAATGGATGGAGGATTGCCATGACACGAGGTGCGCATTTATTCATGTCCTCTCGTAAGCTATTCTCAAGCAGGCTAATGTCAATCATATTTTCTCGCTTAGCGACGCCCACTCGTTCCGCAAAATTCCTAATTGATTCTGGAGTATATCCGCGCCGCCTCAGACCCGTTATGGTAGGCATGCGGGGATCATCCCATCCATTGACGAATCCTTCATCGACCAACTGAAGAAGCCTTCGCTTGCTCATGACCGTATAGGTAAGATTGAGTCGCGCGAATTCAATCTGCTGAGGATGGTAAACTCCGAGTTCATCGAGAAACCAATCGTACAGAGGGCGATGATCTGCAAACTCCAGCGTACATAATGAGTGTGTTATTCCCTCAATCGAATCGCACAATCCATGTGCCCAATCATACATCGGATAGATGCACCATGTGTCGCCAGTCCGATGATGCGTTGCCCGGAGGATGCGATACATGACGGGGTCACGCATATTGAGATTGGGAGAGGACATGTCGATTTTTGCGCGAAGCGTGCGTGAACCGTCCGGGAATTCACCATCTCGCATTCGGCGGAACAAATCTAAATTTTCATCCACCGATCGGTTGCGGTACGGGCTATCTTTGCCAGGTTGGGTCAGCGTTCCCCGGTGTTCTCGGATCTCATCAGCGCTCAAATCGCACACATATGCTTTCCCTTTTTTGATAAGCTTTCGCCCATAATCCTCTAACTGCTCGAAGTAATCGGATGCATAATACAACCGATCTTCCCAATCAAATCCCAGCCAGTGTACATCATTCTCAATTGACTCGACGTACTCGATATCCTCTTTGCTTGGATTCGTGTCATCGAATCGCAGGTTGCACAAGCCTTTGTAATCTCGTGCGATCCCAAAGTTTAGACAAATCGATTTCGCGTGACCTATATGCAGATATCCGTTCGGCTCTGGAGGAAACCGTGTGTGAACACGTCCACCGAATTTGTCCGTCTTCAAATCTTCATCGATGATTTCTCGGATGAAATTTCTAGATTCAGGAATCTCAACGGTCTTATCCATGCTCTCAGGCTGTTCGTTATTGCCGGAAGTCATTACGTAAGTCTTTCGATAGCGGTGTGCATTCTTTTGAGACTCTCATCCTTCCCTAAGATGAAAAGAATATCATACACACCGGGTCCTCCACCAACACCAGAAACTGCAAGACGCACAGCGTGAATGAGTGTCCCATTGCCAACATGAAATACATCGGCAGTATTCTGCAATGCTGCTTCATAGTCCTGTTTGGTCGGGCTGGTTAACTTGGAAAACTCCTCAGCTAATTGTTTTAGTTGCGAGGGTGTCTCTGCCTTCCACCGTTTCCTCACAACTTCTTGATCGTACTCATTGGGAGGCTCGAAAAAGTAGGAGCCTTTTTCAATGAAGTCATTTACAAACGAGACTCTCTCTCTCATTGCGAAAATAACCTTGAGCAGATACTCATCGTCATGCTTCGCATTCTTGAAGTTGGACTGTGCTAACGCTTCCTTCAGCATCCTCAGTAATTCCTCATCAGGCTTTCTTCGGAGGTGTTCGGCGTTCAACCAATTCAGTTTTTCGATGTTGAAAATTGCGCCAGCCTTGTTCACACGTTCCAACGAGAACTGTTGAATCAGTTCCTCCAGGCTAAAGTACTCTTGTTCAGTGCCGGGGTTCCATCCAAGCATTGCCACAAAGTTTACCAGTGCCTCTTTCAAATATCCTTTTGCTCGATAATCTTCGACGGCGACGTCGCCTTGGCGTTTGCTAAGTTTCGACCGGTCCGGATTCAAGAGCAACGGCAGATGAGCGAACTCTGGCAACTCCCATCCAAAGAATTGGTAGAGCAACACATGTTTCGGCGTGCTTGATAACCATTCCTCACCTCGAATGACGTGCGATATCTGCATGAGATGGTCATCAACCACATTAGCGAGATGATACGTCGGGTAACCATCCGACTTCATGAGCACCTGATCGTCCAGCATTTCGCTCGAAAACTCAACATCGTCGCGAATGACGTCGTGAAACCTGATGGTGAGCGAATCGGGAATCTTCATCCGTACGACGCAAGGAATCCCCTTTCGGGCATTCTCTTGAATCTCCTGTTGAGATAAGCTCAAACAATTCCGATCATACTTCGGTGAAATGTGTCGAGCTTCCTGCTCTTTCCGCATCATTTCCAATCGGTCTGGAGTACAGAAGCAACGGTACGCCGTTCGGGTGTTCAACAGTCGATCAACATGTTGTTTGTAAATCTCCAATCGTTGAGATTGTACATACGGACCGAGGGTTCCACCTTTTTCAGGTCCTTCATCGTAATCGAGTCCTGCCCAACGCAGCGTCTCGATGAGATTGTCCACGGCATCATTTACGTAGCGCGTGCGGTCTGTGTCTTCGATCCGAAGAATGAACACTCCCCCGTGTTTTCTCGCAAAGAGAAAATTGTACAAAGCCGTTCGTAAGCCACCGACATGCAAGTACCCTGTCGGGCTCGGCGCAAAGCGAACACGTATCGTCTTAAACTTACTCATCACGATGTCAGAAACAAAAAATCCCCTGAGCGCGGGGACAAGCGGGGTGATTGGGATGACAACGGCACAATAATTTATGCTGCCTTGCGGAGAGGGAGAGATTTGAACTCTCGGTACAGGTTGACCCCGTACGACGGTTTAGCAAACCGTTGGTTTAAGCCACTCACCCACCTCTCCGTGAGAATGACTCAACTAATTGAAAACAATGTAGTGATTTCCGTTCTTAGTTGCAAGACTGATTGCCCCCCTCATTCGTTTGGAGGCCAACCGAGTTGATTCCTTAAAATTTTCCAGTGAATTCAACGAGCGGGGTAAAGGTCATTAGAGATCCTGTCCAATGCGGTTTTCGATTCGGTTCGAGTATAATGTTCAACGAGTCACTATCCCAGAGGTAGTGTGAACTATCAGGGGTAATTGACGTGGCTGAACCATAGGTTTTCTCAAGGTCTGCAACAAGGTTTAAATATTCTATATCAAATATTTGAGCGTACCGGAGTTTGATCGATCGGAGCGTGTCATGCACGAAAGAAAAGTAAAGTCGATCGATATCCTGAAATCGACCATGCCGGTTCGCTCGCGAAATTCGAATTGTGCAATACTCCTTCTCGTTATTTTCTTTTGCACAATCCATCGAGGGAAACTGTTTCTTGATGTTATCGCGTAGTTGATACAGATGAATTCCTCCAACATTTATGTCGCGAGGAGAATTATTGTTTTGAGTCTGCAGGGTTCCCTTCTTTTGCTGAGATCGATCACCCATACACGCAAAGGACAGCACACTAAGAATCAAAAGCAGAACTATGGAAAAGAGTCGCTGCGATGTCGAATGATTACCGACCAGACCGCTGCTTGCCTTCCTTAAATTTCTGAAGTTGCTTCCAATAATTATCATTCGTTGGGTCTTTTGTGACAAGTTCAGCTTCTATTGCGATTGCCTCATCATAATGACCGAGGCGAAAATGGCACTCCGCCATCGTGTCCAGGAAGTTCGGCTTGTCCGGGGCGAGTTTGACGGCGCGTTTGGCAAGCTCCATCGCGCGCTCCCTGTCGAGATCGTGTGTTGCGAGCGCCCATGCAATATTGTTCAACAGCTCCGGATCATCGGGTCGGTTTCGCAACTGCTCATTAAAGGATGAAACAATTCGCTGCATTTCCTCGCGGGCGGCATCAAATCTCTTTCGCCGATTGAATTCATCCACCGCCCTCAGCCGAGCATCAAGAAGGAACGTCTCCTGCCATTTCATATAAATCCTACGCAGGGCAACAAGAGGCAGGGAATCATCATCAACGCGGATATCGATGAAACGATCATTATATCCAGCATAACCACCTTTCTCGCGAACAACAAGAAGCGCGGCTGACTGTCGCCCACGTTTGTCTCCACCCGCGGCTTCCCCCGCATCAAGTGCCGCAAGCATACGATCTGCCAAATCTCCCGGCGTAATCTCAAATGTTCGAGCGATTGCTTTGACGACAGTTTCACTAGCGAGAATGTTCCCCTGTGCACTATATCCCTTCCCAACCACGTGTCCCGCGTATGAAAGACAGGATGTGCCGGTATATGCGGCCGAGCCACCGTGTGCATCAACGACTCCAAGCTGACGGCTGCTCGCGCTCGTATCATACTTAATGAAGCTATCGACGACCTGCTGTGCCGACATACCACGCTCGAGCATCTCCAATGCTTGTGGACCGTATTCAGTATTGGCGAACGCTTGCGTCGCAATTGCGCCTACTCCCGATTTTGCGTAGGGAACCACAGCACCAACACCTAAAAATTTAGACTGGACTGCCACACCGAGATCGCCGGTAAGAGAATCCCATGCGACGATCGAGTAGGTTGCTATGATGTCATGAGATATTGAAGATTCCTCTTGAGCCGTGAGGGGCAGAACAAAGACAACGAACAGTAACATTGAGATGAGTTTAGTCATTCGACCTCCAAAAGTATTATTCACATTAGTTGCACTGAGTTTGTGTTGATAGCTTAAATCGGCGGATAACCCGATTACCGGTATCAGCGATGTAGAGTGTACAATCATTAGAAAATGAAATTCCGCCAGGATGATTTAACCCCGGAAATTGATCCGACGTCGTTTTGTACCTTCCAAACGACTCGGACCTGAATTGACCGCTGCGGTCGAACTTGACGACACTATCCAGCTCAGAGTCGACGATAAATACTTCTCGACGCCTTCGATCAAATGCCGCTCCAGTTGCGTGTCGATAACGATACGGTCGAATGAAATCAACGCCGCGCTGTTCAACTTTCGCCGGGTCGTACTTGGGAAGCCATCCTTGAAAATCGGGATTCTTGAAATATGACATCCATATAGCTCCATACGCTACTTGCTCGCTGCTTTGAGTGAGAATGAAATCGCGGCTCGAAGGTACGACGAGGATACCCGTGAGATTTCGAATATCAGTGATTGCGGTCCCGCCAGAAGGACGAGTCACAAGATCCGGCACCGGGGTTACGAGCGTATCACCACCATTGAAGAGCAGAACCCGAGTATCGGGATCGACAAAACTGCTATTATCAGGACCTACTCTTGCGACAAGGTAACTGTTTCCTGGCAGTATTCCGATGCCAGGGAAACGCCGTTCGGGATGCGCTGGCTCTTGCCAGACAACCTGCTTGTGCGCCTGTTTCAAATCGTGATTGTAAAAGTACGACGTATCCCGGTAGACGGGTACAAACGTCGTGTCGCCGAACGGACTAATCACTGTATCAATTCGTGATACATATATCGTATCGAACCGTACAACAAAAATCCTGTAAATGGCTCCGATGGTATCAGTGCCATTTTGCGCGATAGCCTCGCCTCCGATGTAAAGATCGAGCTTTGAATTCTGTGCAATTGAAATCGGGTGGAGAATTGTGCTATCCCGCTGCAAGATGGCACCGCTTGCATCCATCATCACAACCTGATTGTCATCATGATCGACGACATAAATGAGCTGATCGCCTCCGACCATAATAGCTGTGGGGGTAGCAAACCCGCCCCAGGGTGGAAATACTTCCACGTAACTGGTGACACCCAGAGTGTCCGCCTGGGTAGGACTGGGTAACTTGTTGAGATCGAATCGTTCTTCACAGCCAATCAAACAAAGGATTGCGGCGAACACGAGGAGCAATATGTATGTGACACGCTTTTTCATTGGCATTAATAGGAAAGGCTCAGGGAAATTCGGTGCACGCTTCCCAGCAGATTAAAGTTTGCATATGCGTAATCAACATCCACTTTCATCACGGAAACTGGTGCCGATACGCCAATACCGAAAGTAATGTCGTTCGAGCTCGAATTATCTCTTCCAAACAATGGCTCACCGATCGTACGCTTCACTCCTGTCCGAAGTCGAAGCCAACGCTCCCACTGATATTCGATGCCGAGGTGAATATTTTCAGCGTTATCATTCGGATGATTAAGTTCAAAAGACGTGGTCACTCGTTGGTTCTCATTCTCCATCGGCTCCATGGCAAAACCGATTTTGAACAGTGTCGGTGGCGAGAACGATTGGAAAGAACTGTCTGTGACACCACTGTACAGGGTAATTTCTCCGGTCGGTGCAACATCGGCACCAAAGTTTGAGATGACAATCGCAAACCGCGAGGTCCCTATACCGGTCCAATAGTACGTCCCTAGATCTGCCATAACTCCCCGCATCTTCAGAACATCGAGAGTTTCTTCTACATATTTCAGCGTTAGACCGAAACTGAATTGGTCGGTCATTTTCCTACTGTAACTTGCTCCAAGTGCAATATCCCCGAACCGAAAATAGCGACCGGTGCCAAACGGTTGTGTTTCGGTTGTAATCTCCATTTCCTCTGTATGGAGTGAGGTCACTGAGAAGCCAATGGCATCGCCCGGTGAGAGGTGATACGCTGCCCCGAAGAATTCATGCTTCACTTCAACAACATATTCTGTGTGGGCGAAAAAGAGCTGGTTCTCTGAGAACTGCGTCAGTCCCGCAGGATTCCAGTATAAGGCAGACACGTCATTGGCGATTGCCGTAAACGATTCGCCAAGACCAACGCCACGGGCGCCGACGCCAAGTTTCAAAAACTGAAATGCCGAGATGCCTACTCGCTGTCCACCCAAATTCGGAATCAGTTGAGCAGTTGCCCGACTCATGGTGCCGAAGGCAAGCAAACAAGCAAAGACAATACGCGCAATTGCCGGACTATATGGGGTTTGATACATCATCATTAAAATCTGAATGACATTCCCAACCTAAATGTACGCGGTGTTAAATATCGTGCCGGATTATATGGATATGGATCAACAGGATACGTCAAATCCGGATACAACGGATCATTCACCGAATTGACGGTGGGATCGCCATACTCGTATGCTTTTCCTGTAACAGGATTGATGATCTGAGAATTTTTTCGGTTCAAGAGATTTTGTACTTCGAAGGAGAGAGCAATCTTCCCAATGCCGACATCGAAGTACTTCTCGAAGTTCATATCAATATAAAACCATGGTTCGGCAATTTTTTCAAGAGGGTGGCTATTGTCCTGTACGTACAGCGGTCGACCGTCAGCAAGAGGGAATCGACTCAGAGTATCTTTTGTATACCGCTTTCCGGATTCATAGAAGACTCTGAAGAAAAGATTGTAATCTTCAAGAACTCCTCGTCCAAATCCGAAGAGGGGTTCATTTTTTCGCGAAGTGAGATTGAGATTCATGCTCACCTGCAACGGCCGATCAAACACCATCGGAACTTCTTTGATGTTTTCCTCCAACCCTTGTTGAGTATTGAAGGCAGCCTCATCCGCTGATGAGCTCTTCCCCGTTGCAATCGAGTATGAACCGGAGAGGGTTCCTCTAAACCAATTGCCCACGCGAGTTTTGTATTCCACTTCGATACCGCGTATGCGGCTGTAATCCTGATTTATGTATGTCGTATATAAACCGCCGGAGTACCTTATGCTTTGGACGCGTACCGTTCGAGCGGTGATGTAATCGAAGATATCTTTATAATAAGCAGTGACCGTTAAAACATCACCTTCACCCAGCTGATTACGAAGTCCCAGCTCATAGGCCACTGTTGTCTCGGGGTTAAGATTCGGATTCCCAATCGTTTGGGAAGTTGCTTTTGCGCTTGAGCCACCCAGTTTCGAGTAGATGAACTGTGGCCGTGGCAGCTTCGAAAAATGCCCGTACGAAAAGAAGAGTGTCTGGTTGTCTGAGACGGGATGGGACACGCCAAGGCGGGGACTGAGTCGTCCTTTCCACCGCTGAAAGAATGGCAAGTCAAACGTTTCATCAAGGTACTGTCGACGAACCTCCGGTGGTATGGTGGTTCGATACTTTATAGTTTGATCCACGTATTTTCCGGGAAACCAATAGTCGAACCTCAGACCGAAGTTCAGGATCATTCCTTTGACAGTAATGTTGTCCTGAGCGTAAAGTGCTCCCATCGCCGGATTGACAGTATAGATATCGTAATTCAGACCCAGAGGTTTGAACCAGGGCGAGACCAAATCGATCATCTGCATATTCTGGAAGCGCATCTCGATACCAGTTTTGAACTTGTGCTTCTCAGTGAAATGATGGGTCAGGTCGCCCTTGAACGTGTACTCACTAAGGTAATGGTCGCGCCAGCGTGCTGGATTTCCAATATCGAAGAAGCCATCCCCGGGAATCACTCCGATCGTGTCTCGTGTAATATTGTAATATTGGATTGGCAGTGTAACGATGTCTTTCGGTTCATGGTATTGATCGAAGTATTTTCCATTTGCATCACCGCGGACGTGCGCCGTATATCGGCTGGCCTTGATTTCATAAAAAGTCTTTGGACTTAGTGTGTGTGTGAAAGAGAACGAATGCTGAATATTTCGTTGGGTGAATGTATTTGAGCTGTCCGGAATATTTTGGAATTCATATTGATACCCTGGATTGGCTTCGATGTGTTCGAGAGTTGCCTGGATGGTCTGAGAGTTCTGATCGATGACAAGCGATCTGGAATACGTGTATGACAGTTTAATGGTCGACGAAGGTTTCCACGTCAACTTGCCAAGCCATGACCAGTTGTTGTTGCGTCGCGGGGCGTAGAATGTATTTCCATCGAGCAAGGATGAGTACAACTGGTTTGGCACATGAACTTCATAGCCGACAGGTCTTCCTCCGATGATCTTTTCAACCCATCTCATGTATCCATCAGAAAAATTTCCATAGAACGTGCCGAAGAAGCTTATACTGCCCGGGACGATCACGCCCATACGAGGCAGTAAGTATGATGAGATCGGTTCTGGTCCGCTAAGACTCATCTCATAAATGTCTGTGTTCTGGTTAGAGCGGGCGTTTCTATTAAAACCAAAATGATCCCTTTTGTATGAGAGGGAGCCGTTGTAGTCTTTCGCTCCTTCTTTTGTGGTGATGTTCACGACGCCCGATGTTGCCTGCCCGTATTCGGCATTATAACCACCAGTAATTACTTCCACTTCCTGGATTGCTGCAGGGCTGAGCTGAAGACCAAAACCAGTGCCCCCAAGGGGGTCCTGTACTGAAATGCCATCGAGCAGGTAAGCGTTTTCGTAGGTTCGACCTCCACGAATATGGATTTCATTGTCGGCTTGGACAACTCCAGTCTGCATGGAGACCACATCCTTCACCGATTGTAACGCCGCCGCTTTGATGTCCTCACTGTTGATCGATCGGGTACTTTGCGTTTCTTCAATATTGAACAGTGGCTTTTCACCAATGATGACCACTTCCTGACCGAGACTCAGAACGGTCTCTTCGAGTTTCACATCCAGTCTTACGATTTCTCCCACCACGACCTTAAACCCGGTATACTGGACTGTCTTGTAACCGAGAAGAGAAACCTCGACGGTGTATGTCGCTGGATTGATTCCGTTAATTGTGAAATTACCATCAAAGTCGGTGACCGCGCCGTAGTACGTCCCTTTAACCGTGACGTTCGCACTCGGTAACGCCTCCTGAGATTTCGTGTCGACGACCCTTCCCTTGATCGTACCTTTTGTTGCAGTTTGAGACCATATGATGATCGAAAAAGACAAGGAGATGAGCATAACAATCTCCACAGTTCGAACGACACGGCGAATGAACGAACGATCAACAATTTTGAAGTTCTTCATTGTGCAAATTCCTGGCGAAGAATATGCTCGAGGAACGCCTGGACGTTCGTTCCATTCCCGTTTAAAAGATGTAAGGGCAATCCAAGAAAAACAAAGCTCTTAGCGCCATCGATAACAGCGACGTTGAGGTTCCCTCTCGGCTGGGTTGTCCAGGTTGTTCCTGAATTTTCTGTTCTGAGGATAATACCGCCGCTTCCTACACACCACCCCGCAGACGAGTTCTCAAATGACGTCCCGAATAGATTCTGGCCGACGCCGCTTGGTTGGTTTAGCCAGCTTGCGCCTGCATCGCGCGTTGCATAAATGCCTCCTCCAGTTCCACAGAGCCAGCCGTTCAGGTTATCGGAAAAATACACCGACTGTAATTCGCCTCCCAGCGCTGGCTCAATCGACCAACTTTCGCCTGCGTCTGTTGATCTGATGACCGTACCACTCGCTCCAACAGCAATAACGTTCACATTGTCGATAAATCTCACCGCGTTAAGTCTGCGCGTAGTACCGGAAGAGATCAAGCGCCAATGAACTCCTCCGTCGTCTGATTTCAGAATCGTGCCATTATCCCCCACAACTAACCCAAGAGTTTGATCGATGAAATGAACGGAATGAAGATTCGCTGACGATTGACTCCTCACCGAACTCCATGATGTTCCACCGTTGGTCGTGCGAATCAGCAGCCCATTTGTCCCGACCGCAATCCCAATTGTTGGTGATGTGAAGTAAATACCAGCAAAATCTTCGTACGTTATGACAGATTGGTTTCCCCACGTTGATCCGCCATTGGTCGTTGTTAGGATTGCCCCGTCATCACCGACACACCATCCGGTACTGGCATCTAAGAATTGTATTGCTCGCAGCGTGCTCTGCACCCCGGTATTCTGAATATGCCAAGTTTGTCCGGAGTCAGTTGTATTCAAGATAAGACCCGAAGCGCCGCAGCACCATCCTTGGGAGCTCGTCGCAACGACAGAAAAGAGATCGCTGAGTGTCGCTAGGTTAACATAGCGTAAAGGCGTTCTCGTGTCCGGTTGCATGTGATAAATATAGCGTGCATCCGCCCGGCGATAGATCGGTCTGAAAGAAACTACGTGAAACGATGGAACAGAATTGAACACAAGCTGTGGGAAAATGTCATCGACATTTGATGAATCAGGATATAGCTTAAATGGATTTGCACCGCCGGGAATTCTCGTATCACCCAATGTGGGCAAGAGATGACCACCCGTGAGGTTAACCGAGCTTGCACTATCGATCGGGGCAAAGTCCCTCAACAACCCGCGCGGATCAGGAAGTGTTCCGAACGAAGTCGTGAAGATCACCTTTCCTTTGTGCCCGCTGAATACAGTATTGTAGTACGGAAACAACGAGAGTTGTGCAACTGGGATGCTTGGGTACTGATCTGTGTACCAAAACACGTAATCGTAGAGAAAGAGTGTGTAGATAAATGCAGGATCAATAAAAGGAGGAACCAGATTGCCGTACCGTGGATTCGATTCGCCGGCAGCAGCGGATTGTTTCTGACTTGACGTAATTCCTCGCCCGATATTGAGATCATCGTAGTTCGCCAGTGTTGGCTCTCGTAATCCAATATTTAGGAAGGCATTGTGATATGTTGTGCTAGCGGCAAGTGAATCCGAACTGATATAGTCCACGATCGCAAGCGTGCGCCATTTCGGTTTACGGACGAACCACGTCCCTCCTATTTGAGGCAATTGAATCATCGGACTGTAATCGCCGGCGATATCTTTCGCCTGGACATAGAATGTATTTAACGAATCCAATTTTAAGCCGGGAAGCGAACCAATCAATTGACGGTTGAGAAATTTACCGCTATAAATTTCTGCCGACACCTCCCCGGTCGCTGAATCACTGCGACTCCGAGGCACGAACAGGGTGATCAGTGAAATGTTTCCAGGAATCGAGACCCAATGCGTGCTGTCTGTGGGATTGTTTAATGCGACACGATACGATACAATAGTTTTGTCTCCATCTGGATCTGATCCAACCCATGAGAATGTCGCTACGGTGTATGTTGTCTCGGGTTGTTGCAACGTCGTGTTTGGGTCATTGGGATTTTGAGCAAAGACGATCGATGGAGGTTGATTAAGAACGGGTACACCGAGCGACGCTCCCTTGTGATCAGTTGCGCTGCTCAGGGTCGGGAGGGGTTGGTCGTTGCCATCAAAAACACCGTTTTCGTTTTGATCGTAATACGTAAACGGTGAGAATCGAATCATTGCCTGATCTGGCAAGGGAACGGTGAATGTATTGTCGACGCTACGCACTGCAACCTGAAATGTATCCTGCCGAATTAACAGTGGAAATGCAATGATCGTATCGTTGCCGGTCTTCCAGCGCCAGGTGATCGTATCCGGTGAAGAAATCTGGCCATTGGTGATGAACGATTTCCCTGATGCAAACAAGTAACCTTTGATGATGCCGTCGGGGTCTTCCCCCCACCATCGAATATGCTGGCGGCTTGTTCCTTGCGCAATCGTCGAATCGGGGAAGAGCCAGAGAAATGTTCTTGGCGGTTGGTTAACGTTCGGTCGGTCGGGAATTTCTTTAGTGCAACCGCTCATAAGGAACACGAGAACGATAACTAATTTCAGGAGACGATTCATGATAGAATTATTTTACGATCATAAATTTTCCGCGTTTAATATCTCCCGTCTCTTTGTTTTCAACAGTAAACAGATACAATCCGGTGGCAATCGCCTGGTCATAGCGGCTGATGAGATCCCAAGCATGTTCTCCGCCCGCAAGCTGGACTTTTGTCCCGCGATCCCCAAATTGATTGAACCATTCGATGCCATCTCCATTATACGTCGCCGCGTCGTGAGTGAGCACAGCCACCACATCACCCGCAAGAGTGAATATGCGAATCTCACAACGTGCCGGAAGGTTATAGAAATAGATCTTTCGTAAACGTTCCCTGTTGCCATCCCAGTAGGCATTGACATAATAGGGATTTGGGTAGACACCAATTGTAGCTGAAGCGCTCATTGCTGGCCGTGTTCCGGGGATAACACGCTCAAGAAATTTTGCACTTTCAAGGCTAGGTACGTTATTAATTGAATCGCCTTTATCATACGCGGAAACTCCGTAAAGATACTGCCAGCCATTGAGATGAGTTACTTCTGCTCCTTTGGGCGGAAAACGATACCAATACTTAATCGAATCTCCTTCAAATGTAACCGCCGAATCCATCAAGATTCGTCCGAACCCGGTATTATAGCCGATGTTATCATCGGCTCGATCAAACTCACCGATGAGTGACAGGTTCAATACGAAATTATCATGGTCGAGAAAATCGTTGCCGGGGTTCGAGCGATAGATTCGATATCCTTCAAAATCCTTCTGACCCGTGATCGGATCGATGGATTCTTCGGCTGTTGCTTTATCCCAATAGATAACGACGCTCTGATTTTCGACTTCGAAGTGCACCCTGGGTCGTTGAGGTGGCGCCGGTAAGAGATAGCGTGTGATTTTACCGTCGGGCTCATACCGCAATCCCACCTCCGATGGCGAAACAGAATCTCTTCGGGCAATATCTTCACCGGGGTCAAGCTTGTCATTGCCATTTGCGTCTTCACCATTGTAGGCTTGCTGTGCCCATCCGCTATTGATGTACAGAGTCTTCCTCTGTTCTCGGGTGTCGTTACTCGCAGGAGCCGTTCCAAACTTTTTCGCGCAAACAACTGCAAACACAACTTCAAGTGAATCACCGGGAAGTAATCGGCTGAACGGTCCAGTAGAAAGAAGGTACGACACATTTTTTGGGACTATTCTCAACGGATCAATATAGTTCTGCGGCATTGACTGCGACATTCTTGAATACCGGCTTAACGTGGGATCAGTATTGTAGTCATCGGTGGGAGAGGTATACCAAAGCGCATTCGGATCGTTTAAGCGGAATTGCCATGCGTTATAGTATGTATGTAGGAATAAATCCCCAAGTGAATCCACTCCTGAGGGAAATGGCGTTGAACCCAACAATTTCAGTCCAACATAACTGTCCGCCGGGGATCCACCAGGAGTTCCATTGAAATCGAATGAATACGCTAATCGTTGTGTTGAATCAAAACCCTGACCTGTGAAATCGAAGTATCCGGTTGTCCCAGGACGAACGTTGTTGGTGTTTCGGACAACAGCATTGTCCCACAATCCCACATACACGGAATCAAGCGTATCAGGACTCGCGTTCATAATCGTGTACCGGAGAACGACAAAGAAATCAGCAAAGGGAAAATTCCATGCGTAGCTCTCCTGGTGAACCTTGATACCGAGGGGAATATGATTTACAATCGTATCGCCTGTGCCGGGCACGCGCGTGAATCGATCAGAATAATCACAAATAAAATCTTGATGACTCACTGCGAGAGGGCTGAAGGAAGAAGTGGATGGCCGGGCGTCTGAAAGTGAGGAAAGCTCGGTCATAGAATCCTGACTTTCGGCATTGAACTCATAACCATCAACCAAACGATTAGCCGAGGACGAGCGTGATGAACGATCGCTCGTTCCAGTGGTGACGAGTATCAGCCCATTTCGCTGATCAGAAGGATTCTGAGTCTTTAACTGGGCCCCTACCCACAAGGCACCTTGATAGATATGTTCAATTCGAGATCCTCTCGGATATTCACAGGAAGGTTGACGGGGCCAAAAACTATTACGTGTGCCGATCGTTCCGAAATTGGTGATGGTCAAACCAATGTTTCCGACGCTCGTGTATTTTCGTTCAATGTCCTCTGAGATCTTGCGGTAACGTTCTGATCGGTCGGCAGCGAACGATGTAGCAAGGAAGATACTTCCCGTTATGATCGAAAAGGAAAGACTGATACAAAATCGCGTCATCACTTAGGTACGAGAGTAGCAATTGAAGGGTCAGGCAAACAGCGCACAATATAATTCAATTTCCTTAAAATTCAAAACCCTATTCTGTACCATCTTGATGAAAGTTTGATGGTTGCGGGAGATTTCATAAAAAGTTGTTTCAACTTCTCTCAGGCAGAGTACGCCGATGGAAAATACTCTTCTACTCTCAACGCTATCCAGGCTAATCCCAAGACGCTCGGATTATTCAAAAGAAAAACCGATATTACAGTAATCTAACTTCTAAGATTAGATAATTCTAATAATTAACATCTTGACAGTTAGTCGCTGATTCTTTACCATTACATGGAATTTAATTGTCTCCGATATTTCTGCTCATGCTTAGTCCCTATTAGCATTTGCAGATGTATAAAAAAACGCTCAGGCAAGCCCCCGACCTGAGCGTTTTGCTTTTCATATCGTCGTATGATCGATACAACATTTTTTGTACATGATCTCGATCGTCGTTCTCTCTCTTTGCTTTTGCCCAAAATTAAAGTATATTTGAGGCAATGTCATCACTGGAAAGGTGCAGGAGTGGTTTAACTGGCACGCCTGGAAAGCGTGTGTACCTGAAAGGGTACCGAGAGTTCGAATCTCTCCCTTTCCGCTGCTTAGTCCCACACACGATTTTCCCCAAATTGCCTTTCCTGAAAATCACACTCCCGACCTCCTCAATTTGTGGAGTTGTCCATTGAGATTCATGCCAGTGAATTGCGGAGATGAAGTTACAGCTTGCCAAACGGTCTTTTTTTCGGTAACTTGATTCTAATATTGAACGAGACACGATCTCGAAAATTAGGTGCGACTCTTCCTTCAATCCATTTTTATTTTCAGTATCGTTGCATTCACCAATGCTCAAACGAGCAAAGTTCATGTCATTAGCATTGATGGAGCAATAAACCCGGCGTCAGCCGATTACATTCATGAAGAAATCGAACGTGCCGCTGCAGACCACGCCGAATGCCTCATACTGCAACTCAACACCCCCGGCGGCTTACTCAAATCGACAAGAGTCATCGTCTCCGAGATATTGAATGCTCCTCTCCCGATCATCGTCTATGTTTCTCCGAGCGGCTCACAGGCTGCTTCTGCAGGCGTGTTTGTAACCTTGTCAGCCCATATTGCGGTAATGGCACCCGGGACAAACATCGGCGCCGCACATCCTGTCACTCTCGGTGAGCAGCAAGATTCAGTGATGATGGGAAAAGTAACGAATGATGCTGCAGCATTCATACGCACCATAAGCGAGAAGCGGAATCGCAACGTTTCGTGGGCTGAAGACGCTGTCCGCAAGAGCTTGTCGATCACTGAAACGGAAGCGTTAAAAAGTAATGTAATTGATGCAGTTGCAGCTTCCATCCCCGACGTACTCCAAAAGATTGATGGCAGAAAAATCCAGCTTGCCACTCGCGAACAGATTTTGAGGACAAAGGATGCAACGATAGTTACTATCGAGAAGTCCTTCCAACAAAAAATCCTTGACTTGTTGAGTGACCCTAATATTGCATACATCTTTATGATGCTCGGCTTCTACGGTTTACTGTTTGAGCTTTACAATCCTGGTTCAATTCTTCCTGGAATCGTCGGTGTCATCAGTCTTGTTATTGCTTTTTATTCCCTCCATACACTCCCAATTAACTACGCTGGACTGGCGTTGATCATTTTTGCAATCATCCTTTTTATTCTTGATCTAAAGCTTGCAAGTCACGGTATTCTCACGGTGGGTGGGGTTGTCTCCTTGATGATGGGTTCAGTGATGCTCATTCGACATGGACCAGGTTTTGATGTATTGGCGATCTCCTGGTCGGTGATTCTCATCGTTGTCGTTATTACAACTGCCTTTTTTGCGTTTGCCATTGGAATGGGTGTGAGGGCTCAGCGACGCAAACCTGCTACCGGTAGCAGAGCCATCATTGGAGAAATTGGAGAAGCAATTACCGACCTTCGACCTGATGGTCAGATCAGGATACACGGTGAGATTTGGTCGGCAGAGAGTGTAGATGGTACCTTGAAGAAAGGCTGTAAAGTCCGCGCGGTTGAAATAGAAAATTTAAAACTCAAAGTTAGAAAATCATAAAGGAATCCTTCATGGAAAACTCTATGCAAACGGTATCAATCTTCATCATTGGTGGACTATTTATTGTCATTATTTTATCAAACTCTATTCGGGTCCTTCGAGAATATGAACGCGGTGTCATCTTTCGTTTGGGGAGGCTCATTGGCGGAAAAGGTCCGGGAATTATCTTTCTGATACCTATCGTTGATCGGATGGTCAAAGTGAGCCTCCGAACAGTCGTTCTGGATGTTCCGCCACAAGACGTCATCACAAAGGACAACGTATCAATCAAAGTGAATGCAGTCTTATATTTCAGAGTTATTCATCCAGAGAAGTCCGTCGTGGAAGTAGAAAACTTTCTTTTTGCTACCTCACAATTATCTCAAACAACATTACGGAGCATCCTCGGACAATCGGAACTGGACGAGCTTCTCTCTCAGCGGGACAAGATCAACCGTGAGCTCCAGAAAATCATCGACGAGCACACGGAGCCTTGGGGCATCAAAGTATCGAATGTTGAAGTCAAGCAGATAGATTTGCCGATCGAGATGCAGCGCGCGATGGCAAAACAAGCGGAAGCTGAACGTGAACGACGTGCTAAGGTTGTCCATGCGGAGGGAGAATTTCAAGCCAGCCAGAAGCTGTCCGATGCCGCTGCCGTGATCAGCGTGAATCCCATAGCACTCCAATTGCGCTTCCTACAAACACTGACGGAAGTAGCTGCTGATAAGAATTCGACGATTTTGTTCCCTGTTCCGATCGACTTATTGGAACCTTTCCTGGATCGAACCAAGAAGAAATGAGGAGCAATGAAAGGGAAAGTTGTGAAAGGGTCAATGAGGACGGTGGTCTCTCACCCATGACTTGACATATTCGGTGATGTCAATTGTAGACGCCCCGGGTGTAAAGAGTCGACCGACACCCAAATTTGTCAGTGTCGTGATATCCTGGTCTGGAATGATGCCTCCGCCAAACAACAACACATTCTGTAACCCTTTCTGTTTCATGAGGGCGAGAACGCGAGGAAATACGGTCATGTGCGCTCCGCTCAGCAAGCTGATTCCAATCGCATCGACGTCTTCCTGCAATGCTGCTTCGACAATCATCTCCGGTGTTTTGCGAAGACCTGAGTAGATCACTTCCATTCCAGCATCACGAAGAGCCGCAGCGATGACTTTTGCTCCCCTATCGTGACCATCCAGACCCACTTTAGCAATGAGTACACGTACTTTCTTTTCCATAGACCTGTTATTTGCCCATCAGGTGTTTTTGAAAATTCTCCATTGCCGTGTAAAAGCGAGCGAGCGGGAAGCCAACCACGTTGTAAAAACATCCCTCGATCTTTTCAACAAAAACGGCTCCGTAGTCATCCTGAATGCCATACGCTCCTGCCTTATCCATCGGAGATCCCGAGCGAACATAATCATGAATCTCTTCTGAAGACAACGTTCTGAAAGTGACCTGTGTTTTTTCAACATCCGCCACAGACTGGTTTGTCGGCCGATCGAGCAACGCGAACCCTGTGTAAACAGAATGAGTTCGCCCACTTAATTTCTTCAGCATTTCCTCGGCTCCCTCTACACTCTGAGGTTTCCCTAAAATATCTCTATCCAAAACGACGATAGTATCAGCGCCGACGATGATAGCATTATCGAGATTCTTCCCAACTGCCGAAGCTTTTTGTGTCGCAAGAAGTTTAGCAGTTTCTTCAGGGGGCATTAAAACCGATATGTCCTCGTCTACACCACTTTCTCTGACTTCAAACTGTAGACCGATTTGCCGTAAGAGTGATTGACGTCGAGGAGAACGCGAGGCAAGAACAAGCTTTTTTATTAACTGCACGTTTCGATTACTCCGTCATGAAATAAAAAAGAGCGATGGTTGAATCTCGCTCTCCGGCATCTTCCGATTGTCATCCCGTTATGACGACACTCATCAACGAAACATGGATTTGATACTTCCCCACGTTCGTCGGACGCCAGATACGGTATGAGAAACAGTTAACGGAGCGGTGAAGAATGGATTGGCGCCATTAGAGAACACGACCTTGACACGGTACTGGTACAGCGTTGTAATTCGTCTAAAGGCTGAGTTATCAACGAATTCGTACAGGGACGAACCCTTTACATCAAGCGCACCGATCATTACGAAATTGCCATCATTCCCTGAGCTACGTTCGATCTCAAAGCGGGCGACATTCGTTTCATCTTCCGTAACCCAGCGAAGAGTGACATTGATACCATCACTGTACGCTTGGAACGACCCAATCTTAATGACCTCTGCGAGGGAGATCGTCGAGAAAAAGAATATGAGGGTAAGGTGAAGAATGACAGTTCGCATAGCATCCCTATAATATGATTAGAAAGATAGGCATCACCAACGAAAAAGTCAATAGAAATTTCCAGTTTGTTTGTGCGCGAGGCGAGACTTGAACTCGCATGCCCTTACGGGCGCCACCCCCTCAAGATGGTGTGTCTGCCAGTTCCACCACTCGCGCAGGACCAATCTCAGCCAAAATCCCTTACAGGAGGCAAGATTGTGAGCCCGGTGCGATTCGAACGCACGGCCCACGCCTTAAAAGGGCGTTGCTCTACCAGCTGAGCTACGGGCTCCCAACCCAATACACTCATCACTAATCCACCACTCAATGCTTGGGCGTGAAAAATATACTAAAAATTTGTACGACTCGCAACAAAATGAGCGAAATTGATGACAGTATGCCTAAAAGGAAGATTTATGTGGAAATCTCTTCTCCCTCGACCTCCGAAATAACTCCACCGTTCCCAATCCCATCTGAATAGCTACTTCCACTCTTAGCGCCGTTCTGATCAAGATTACCTACATTCTTACCCTTAAATCGCGTGTACTTTCAGTGGACCCAATAACGACATTTATTACATTTTTTTCTTGACAATAAGACATATTTGTCGTATCATTGCAATAGAAGACATTCAAGATATAACGCGTCACTATCCGTAGCATGTACACAGAGGGAGGCAACGTAAGCGATCTCAAAAGTAGGAACCATGAGAGATGAGTTTTGGGCAATCGGAAATTGTAGAGCTTCAATCATGTGCAGGGTTAGATGGTGCCATACGCCGTTTTCATGAACGTCCGGCATCTCTTCACCTGATGCATGGTCACTCAAGCGTATATACATTCGGACTTGCTATTGGCAGCGCTACACGACAACCTCTTGCAGTTATTGATGGCGCAATGAAGTTCAATAGCTATACTCTTTCGCGGATTGCAAGGTTCCTCGCTCTTCCTCCGAAAGCTCTTCTTGCACGAACACACGTCACGCGATCATTCACAGCATTTCAGACCGAGGCAGCGATTACCATAAAGCTTCCCCGCTTCATTGCCAATACTTCCTGTCGCAGTGTGATCATTCTGGGGATGCTCGATACATACTACGATGAACAGGTCAAGCCGTTGGAATGTCAGCGAAGTCTCCACCGCATCATCCAAATGCTGAGAGCACTAGTCGACAAAAACATTAACGTTCTCGTCGCAGATATCGAAGTGGCTCGTACACCACCATGAAAAGGAACGCTCTTTCATCTCCTCCAACATGCAGCTGACCGTGTGACGATCCTGGAGTATGTCAATAATGAAATTCACCTTCACGAACAACGGAGAACACAATTATGGGACGCAACAACGATACCTTCACGCTCATCATCGACAGGAACAAAGAAGCATGGGGAAAGTTTCGACGAGCACTAAGAAAAGAAGACCAACTATTATTTGACGAGATGTGGAGAGCCCCGAAGCTCCACCTTGCCGCCGGCGCATTCATTGCGAAGGAAGTGCCCCTTGAAACTATTCTCATGAGTATGCTTCTTGAACAGTATAAAAAAATTAGGCGCCTCGAGGCGGCAGAACAACATACAATACTACCCGCATGATGATCCATGGTTGGTTCTTCGACGTCTATCCTGTCCGCAGCGGAATGAGCGTCTGGTTCATTGGAGACGATGGCAGAGCATACCACTGCTTTCACCCGTTTCGTCCGTCATTGTATCTCCGTCTTGATGCGAGCGATGAGAAACGTATACCTGTACTCGTGCAACGCTTTAACCTTCCTGCAACGATCGGGAAAGAACGAAAGTTGGAGCTCTTCAGCGGTGAAGAATGGGACGTCACCAAAATTACCGTACACGACCCTTTGCAGTTGAACCGCTGTGTGTGGACATTCCAAAAATTCTTTCCACATTTTGTTTTCTACAATAGCAACATCCCAGTGGCACAAATGTACCTGTACGACAAACAAATCTTTCCCTTAGCCCGCTGTACATTCGATATCTCCGACAATAACATACTTCAGCACATGATCCTTGAAGATTCATTTGATGCTTTGGAGTACAATGTTCCCGATCTTAAAATCATGACATTAGACAATGGAAGATCGTCGACAAGATTTTTCAGGACAATCAATTTGGAACTCACCTACGACGGTACAACATATTCCATCGAGCAGGATTATCCCGTCGATGTGCTTGAAGCATTGAACTGGCATCTCTACCATTACGATCCCGATGTCATCATGTCGTCGTGGGGCGATGCCACGCTCTTCCCCGCACTTGTCGGTGCATCGTTGAAGCACCGTATTCCTTTACTGTTAAATCGGGACCAATCACACGGCTATATTCACATGAAGGAACGAAGCTACTGGACCTACGGGCAGATCATCCACCGGGATGCTGCCTTCATGCTTGCAGGTCGTTGGCACATTGATACTGAAAACAGTTTCTTTATGGGTGAATCAAACATCGAAGGCACAATGGACATCGCCCGCTTAGCACAAATACCGATGCAGAAACAATCACGGGCATCAATCGGTACAGGGTTGGCAAGCATGCAGATGAGCTATGCCTATCGCAACAATATTCTCATCCCTGCTGAGAAAAAAGAAGGTGAGGATTTCAAAACTGCCGATGAATTACTCTTGAGCGATCGAGGCGGGCTTGTCTTCCTGCCTGAGCTCGGCTATCACGAGGATATTGCTGAATTGGACTTCGCAAGCATGTATCCAAGTCTGATGGCAATGCACAACATCAGCCCGGAGACCATCAACTGCTCGTGCTGTCACAACAGCAAGGTGCCGGAACTTGGCTATACGATTTGCGAGAAGCGCCGCGGGATTGTTCCGATAACATTAAAGCCTGTTCTTGAAAAACGCGCGTACTACAAAGCGCGGAAGAAAACAGCACCGACATTGCAGGAACGTCAGAAGTATGACCGAAGACAAAATGCACTGAAGTGGATGCTTGTAACGTGTTTTGGCTACTTAGGTTATAAGAATGCACGCTTCGGACGAATTGAGGCACATGAAGCGGTCAATGCGTTCTCACGCGAAACACTACTCATTGCAAAAGAGATTGCTGAAGCAAACGGGTACCATCTCGTTCACGCCATTATTGATTGTCTATGGTTAAAAAAAGAAGGAGCGACACATGAAGACTACCATCAGTTGTGTGCACAGATCAAGAATGCCGCGGGGGTTGATATCTCCCTTGAAGGCATCTATCACTGGATTCTCTTCCCCAGCTCAAAAACCGATCCCGGCATCTCAACTGCCGGCAAATACGTTGGCTGGTACGATCATGGCGACATCAAAATGCGCGGCATCGAAACAAGAAGGAGAGACACGCCCATCTATATCAAGAACATGCAAGCACAACTCCTTGAGATGCTCTCGAACGCCCACAGTATTCGCGAGATAAGAGACCTCGTTCCAGAGCTTCTCAACGAAGTGAAATTTTATCTCAGTGAATTACGCGATGGCCGCGTTGACCCAAAAGAACTTGTGCTGCGGAAAAAAATTCAGAAAGAGGCTGACGAGTATGCGAACAACAACCTCAATGCAATGGTCGTCAAAGAGCTTGCACAGTTCGGCGTACATGTTCAGCCGGGAGAGATGATCGAGTTCATCATCATCGATCAAACAGGAAAGCGAGATCCGCAAAAGGCGAAGAGCCTTCTCACCTACCAACACGAGGATGGATACGACATTGAGAAGTACACTGAGTTATTTCTGAAGGCGGTGGAGACTTTGCTCTCGCCGTTTGGGTATGATCTTGAGCAATTACAGAAGCATTATCAGATTAGGGGAATGAGAAAACGACGAACAGCCTTCACCCTCGGCCGAAGAGCAGAACACCAGCTTTCCCCGTGATATGCAGTTCAACACAGGCGAGGTGATTCGTTTTTGCTGATGTTGGCAATGTGCTTTACCATTGTCATAACTCAAACACGCCCACTTGACCCGACGCCAATGATGTTTCAAGCATTCCTGCATGACACTCGAGTGATCTGTTGGTTAACAGGTCTGTCAGTCTTTTCTTCTTCGACTGAATGTCGAGTGAACATTGTATAGCCGCGTTCATATTGGAATTTGCAAGGATAAGTAAGTACAGCCCATGGCGTCCGTCGACGCGGGCGAATGCAATCACTTCCTCCTGATCTGTCTCGATCCATCGAAAAGATTGAGGAGAAGCATCGATGATGAGATTATGATATGTTCTTCGGAGAGCCGAAATCGTTCGGATCCATTCGACAAATTGACTTTTACTAAGCCAATCGTACGTATGCTGGCTAAAGAGAGGCAGCCGTTCCGGGGGAAATTGTTGAAGTTCTTTCTTCGTAAAATCCAACCCGGTATTGATCGGAAATGTTTCTCCCAACTCAAATCCCGAATGGATGAACGGGATGGCGGGAATAAAATTACTCAGAGCCCATGCATACCGTGAATACGTTACTCCTCCCTTTCGCGCTGCTGCCCTTGGAGTATTGTGACTTTCAGCTGTGGCAAAGAACGGCAAAGGAAAACCCTCGGTCGAGAATCGCTTAAGGAGGTTCTTGAATTTTTTAGAATTGTGCTGATCGCACCATTGGTAGCCGATGACAGCATTGTAGCCTTCTTGGATGCTCTTCTCGCCAACCGTAAAACTTTCATCCCAGAATGCAAAATCAGGGTTAATCCTTCGGGCGCGACGAATCATATCAAGTTTCAATTCTTTCGGTAGTGCGTGACCCATATCGATCATCACTCCGTCAATGCCGAACTCATGTTGATAGTGTGGAATGATCTCGGCGATCATCTCCCATAATGCTTCATTAACATGTGACCGCCGTACAAGTCTCTCATCATACATCCGAAGAGTGTTATACGCAATGTAGTTAAAATCTGGGTGGTCATACATCTTCAGATATGTGACGTCACTCCACGGGGGCTGGGTATCATCGGGGGGCCAATCGGCAAATGCTCCGGGTATACGCACACGCGTTCCTCCTCCCACGATTCCAACGTATTTCCCGTTTTCACATCGGACTGCGTCTGCAGTTGGAGGCTCAGTGAACATCTGCCGATAGATATCGTGAGGTGGTAGGAGGTTCACAAGCTTCCCACTCTCAACGGCAGCGAGAATTATCTTCAATTCACCATGGGAAAAAATTGGGTTCCCATACTGTGACTCATCATGCGAGCCGGGCACTCGGTCAGGGATGGTCTCCTTTATCCAGTAAAACCACTCAGGATGATCCTTAATCCAGTCACTATCCTTTGAAGAGGTACGGAAAACAAACTCGACCACGACACGCATGCCGAGGTGACGTGCTGCGTGAACAAATAGCCTGAATTCTTCCTCTACTCCCATCCCTATAAGGGGTTCACCCAGAGTACTGTCAATCTTATAAGGATTCTTTACGGCATACGGTGATCCGAGTGTTCCTTTGTTGCCGTCGGCTCCGATGGATGTAATAGGAAGAAGATGGATAGTGTTCACTCCTAACGACTTCACGTACGGGAGAAGTGTTAGCGCCTTCAGGAATGTCCCGGTCTCCCGCCACCCCTCATCATTGACGGGCACATCAAGCTTGCCGTTTTGGTTGTGGTCGAACGCGCACGTCGCCCGGACGAACATATTATAAATGATAGCATTGCGTGTCCATCCACCTCCATGATTGCCCTGGACCTTCACCGCTCTTGTCTCGATGATCTGATCAAGAGCCTTCAAGAAGTATTGCGATGGATGAACGTTAACCAGCGTGCGGTGTTTTAGATCGTGACTCCCCGAAATCCAGAGATCCGGAACTACATAATGGAAATGTTTTCGCTTGAGCGGCTCCAGCTTCTCGCGAAGATGCTCTCGGGCGTTCGTCAGGATACGATTGATGGACATCGGGTTGTTGTGACTTCGCTGATTACCATTTCTGGATGAAGTGAGAAGGGATACGGAGAGCGTCCTGCAACAGATTCAGTGCATTAGTAGTGGTAAAGACCCCGGTGTTAATTTGTGTAATATTACCCATTCTTCTTTGGAAAGTCAAGGAGTAAGAAATAAATTTGGACCGATACATCCTATGGTAATTTTATGAAGAGACATCGGCCATTGTTGATGACTTCACGCTCTCCTTCCAGAGTAGGCACCTTCTCAAGGTGACGAAACCTGAGCAATGAACTTGAGATTACAGCATAGACTACGTATATTGACTGCGACAACATCACCTACTCAGAAAATCGAGACAACCCAATGGCTAGTGTCCGCCTGGAACACGTTTCTAAACGATATGATAACAATGCGGTTGTTGTCAATAATGCCGACTTCACGATTAAGGACAAAGAATTCGTCGTCCTCGTGGGACCCTCCGGATGCGGCAAATCCACCACGCTACGAATGATTGCCGGACTTGAAGAGATCTCCGAGGGAAAAATCTATATCGAAGATCGTCTCGTCAACGATGTTCCCCCAAAAGATCGCGACATTGCGATGGTCTTTCAGAACTACGCCTTGTACCCCCATATGACTGTATATGAGAATCTTTCGTTCGGTTTAAAGATACGCAAGTATTCACAGAGCGAAATCAAGCAGCGTGTCGATCAGGCGGCGCAAATACTGGGCATCGGCGAACTCATCGAACGCAAACCTAAAGGACTCTCAGGTGGTCAGCGTCAACGTGTCGCACTCGGAAGGGCGATCGTCCGTCGACCCAAGGTGTTCTTATTCGATGAGCCGCTGAGCAACTTGGACGCAAACCTTCGTGTCCAAATGCGGACAGAGATCTCTCGCCTTCATAAGCGGCTTGAGACGACGATGATTTATGTTACACATGATCAAGTAGAAGCCATGTCGATGGGTGATCGTATCGTTGTCATGAAGAACGGCGTCATTCAGCAAATCGATACCCCCCTTTCCATCTACAATAAACCGGCAAACCAATTCGTTGCGGGTTTTATCGGGAGTCCAACTATGAATTTCTTCGATGGAAAACTGGTGCATGGTGATTCCCTGACATGTGAAATCCTTCCGATGCGTTTCCAACTGCCACTACTACCGCAACATCATGAACGACTCCTTCCTCATGGTGAAAAAGAGGTTATTGTAGGCATCAGACCTGAACACATCAGTGCCACGCCACAGAATAACAAAAGCATTGGTATCACAGTAAAGGTGGACGTGACAGAACCGGTGGGCAATGAAATTTTTGTGTACTTCACACTCGGACCATCACAGGATCAATTCGTCTCGCGGATCCCCGCCAACATTCATCCAGAGAGCGGGAAGAGCGTCGACCTGTACTTCGATACTGCCAAACTACACTTCTTCGATAAATCCACCGGCGATGCACTCTAACATTGACCTTCCCACCGATCACCTTCACCCGCCTGTTCACTAACATCTGAGGTTTTCCCATGAAGCTAATGACACGACCTTATACCCTGTTAGTCGCAGCCAGCTTATCGTTCACTCTTCTCTGTATTGATGTTTCTTTTGGGCAGTGGAGATCTCTTGGAGCTGTGGATGGCTTCGAAAAAAGTAAAAATGGTTTGATTATTTCGGCACGACCGGCGCAGATTCAAATCACAGTTCTCTCACCTGATGTCATTCGCGTCAGAGTATCAACGGACGGACATTTCCAACCGGATAGTTCATGGGCTGTTATTCGACAGACCCTTGGAAATCAGTCCTTCTCCGTGACTGAAACAAAAAATGAACTTAAGCTGTCCACCACTCGACTGATCGTTCGGATCAATCGGGCTCCATGTCGGATGATCTTCTGTGATACATTGGGAACGGTAATTAATCAAGATGAACCCTCGAAAGGTATCTGCTGGGCTTCACCAGGTGAAGTTGGAGTCTGGAAAACGATGCCTGAGAACGAACTGTATTACGGTTTCGGTGAAAAGGCTGGCTCGCTGTTGAAGAATGGAAAGATGATGTCGATGTGGAATTCTGATATCCCTGCGTACCGCGCAGATACCGACCCGCTCTATGAAACAATCCCCTTCTTCTATGGGATACGAGACGGGAATGCATACGGCATCTTTCTTGATAACACGTATTTCTCCTGGTTCAACATGGGTAAAGAACATCCCGCGCAATATTCCTTCGGTGCGAATGGTGGTGAACTCAATTATTACTTCATTGCCGGTCCAAAACCAATCGATGTCTTGAAGAAGTTCTCGGCGCTGGTTGGTACCATGCCCCTTCCCCCACGATGGGCACTTGGATATCAACAATGCCGATGGAGTTACTACCCTGAGTCGCGGGTCCGAGAGATTGCATCTAATTTCCGAACCAAACACATTCCGTGCGATGTGATCTACTTAGATATTCATTACATGGACGGCTATCGCTGTTTCACATGGGACAAGCAACGGTTTCCCGACCCGAAGACAATGGTGAGCGATCTCGCAAAGGATGGGTTCAAGATGGTTGTAATCATCGATCCGGGCATTAAGAACGATTCTTCCTACTGGGTGTATAATCAAGGGTTGAAGGGAGACCACTTTATGAAATACCCTGACGGCAGATATTTCATTGGACCAGTCTGGCCAGGACCATGCGTCTTTCCGGACTTCACCCGATCAGAAACTCGATCCTGGTGGGGTAGCCTGTATAAGGAATTGGTCGAGACCGGCGTCAAGGGATTCTGGAACGATATGAATGAACCCTCGGTCTTCGAGGTGCCGACAAAAACATTCGACTTGACTGTTGTGCACGATGATTATGGGCTGAAGACGGACCATTGAAAGAACCACAACATCTTTGGGATGCAGATGGCGCGCGGCACTTACGAAGGTGTAAAGATTCTCCGACCGAGCGAACGTCCATTCGTTCTGACGCGAGCGAACTACGCGGGCGGACACCGTTATGCGGCCGCATGGACCGGCGATAATATCAGCTCGTGGGAACATCTCGCAATGGCAATCCCGATCTGTTTGAACCTCAGTATTTCAGGTCAACCATTCGTAGGAACCGACATCGGTGGATTCATCGGCAAGCCATCGGGAGAGCTTTATGCCCGCTGGCTTCAACTGGGAGTGTTCACACCTTTGATGCGCAGCCATACCGAAATAGATAGTCCTAATAAAGAGCCGTGGGAGTACGGCAAAGAGTTTGAAGCAATCAACAAGAAATCGATCGAGCTTCGATACAAGCTTCTTCCATACATCTATACTCAATTCTACAAAGCGTCCGTCGATGGTACGCCGGTCATACGACCACTGTTTTTTGATTATCCAGATGATCGTGAGACGTATCGGAGTGAAGAGGAATTCCTTTTCGGAGATGCGTTTCTTGTTGCACCTGTTGTCACCCCCGGCGAAACTCTGCGTACCGTGCGCCTTCCGCTGGATGACTGGTACGATTACTGGACAGGAAGAAAATATTCCGGAAATAGTTATCCGCGCGTAAGCGCACCCGTTGACCGCGTTCCGCTCTTCGTTAAAGCGGGTTCAATCATTCCAACACAACAGATCGTTCAATACACTGATCAAGCACCTATCGATCCCCTTATCCTTGAGATTTATCCGGCAGCGAGTGGTGCGACATCACTTTATGAAGACGATGGAATCTCGTTTGAGTATCGGCGTGGTGATTACAGCAATAGGTTAATTACGATGAGGGCACTCCCGAAAGGTTATGAGGTTTTTCTGGCAAAGCCGGAAGGTACATACCGACCTCCGCACCGTTCCATCATCATTAAACTGAATGATATTTCCACAAAGCCATCTTCAGTCAGGATTGGTAGGAAAGAGATTCAAGCATCTCCGTCCTTAGATATTGACAAAGATCGCGTAGGGTGGATGTATGATTCCGCGATGAAGATTCTCAAGGTAAAGTTCGACGATACGTTCAGCGAGCAACGGATCGAGGTTATTGAATAATCAGACATTACTTCCCCGCATCCGATCACTTAGATGGAAAATAATATTTCTTCGAATATTCCAGCACCATCCGGTGAGTGTTATATGTGGGAATAATAGTGCGCATAGCATGACGGATGCGAGTAATCCATTTACGAGGGATCCCGGATTTATCCCTCTCATAAAACATCGGGATGACCTCATTGGAAAGAACGGTGTAGAGCAACTCTGCATCCCTGCGATCGACCTCTTCAGGTGAAATATTGTCTTCAATCTTTCCGCCAATTGACCAACCATTCTTACCATTGTACGCCTCGTTCCACCAACCATCAAGGATGCTGAGATGCAAACCCCCATTGATGGCAACCTTTTGACCGCTTGTGCCACTTGCTTCAAGTGGACGCCGGGGAGTGTTCAACCACACATCACAACCTGAGACGAGGTACTTAGCAACGTTCATATCATAATTTTCGAGGAAGATGACTTTGCCAAAGAATGGATGCTGGTGAGTCATACCGATGACTTGCCTCAGAAAATCCTTTCCTTCGTTATCGCGCGGATGGGCTTTCCCTGCATAGATGATCTGGATTGGACGCTGGGGGTCATCGAAGAGAAGTTGTGCCTTCGCAAGGTCAGAGAAGATCAACGGAGCCCGTTTATATGGTGCAAACCGGCGCGCATACCCAATAGTTAGTGCATCGAATGATAACAAATGGTACAAGGCATCCTCGCCTGTCACACCACCAAACGCGTGTTGGCTTCGAGCGCGCGTTCGGATGAATTCGATAAGCGCACGACGAAGCTCGTATCGGAGAGCCCACAGTTCGTCGTCAGAAACGATTTCGGCGTCGGCGACATGTTTCCAGAACTTCGGATCGTTTAAGTGTTCTTTCCATCGGTGTGAGTTGTGACGCTCCCAGAACTCCCACGACCTGGTCGCAGCCCAGCTTGTCACGTGAACACCGTTTGTGATGTAACCAATCGGCACTTTGGCTGGTGAGAGCCCCGGATAAAGATCAGTCCACATCAATCTGGAAACTTCTCCATGTTTCTCACTAACACCATTGGCGGCACGGGATAACTTCAAGCCAAGGATTGTCATGGTAAACTCTGTAGATCCTTTCGCCTTGGGTGCTTGACCGTATTCCATGAGCTGACCGACGGTGATTTTCATCCAGTCGGCATAGGAACGGAGAGTAAACTCAATCAAGTCTGCATGAAATCGATCATGTCCTGCAGGAACCGGCGTGTGCGTAGTGAACACACACTGCTTACGCACTTCGTCCTCCGCTTTCTCTTTCGGCACTCCGCGTTGCAGTTGTTCTCGCAATAATTCGAGCGTCAAGAACGCTGCGTGTCCTTCATTCATGTGAAACACCGTCGGTGTGATGCCGAGAGCGCGCAGAAACCGCACGCCGCCGATTCCGAGAACAATCTCCTGACGAATGCGCGTATTCATATCACCTCCGTATGCCAGACCTGTCAAGCCGCGGAAGTGTTCTGCATTTTCGGGAACGTCGGTGTCAAGGAAATAAATGCAACACCGACCGACGTTGATCTTCCACCCCTGGAAATGGACGACACTCGTTCCAATCGTGACACTGCAGAGAAGAGACTTGCCCCGAGCATCTTTCACCAACTCGACTGGCACCATCGAGGGATCCGTCGTGGGATAGCGTTCTTGCTGACTTCCAGTCGAATCGATGCTCTGTTGAAAATACCCCTGACGGTAGAATAGACCCACACCAATCACTGGCAAACCAAGGTCGCTAGCAGACTTCATGTGATCTCCGGCGAGCACGCCCAACCCACCAGAGTAAAAAGGGAGGCATTCATGAATTCCAAACTCAGCGCAGAAGTATGCGATCAGATCAGTCTTCTTCCGCTGCCGCGCTTCACCAACGCCGCTTGGCTTGTGGCGCATGTACTCCTCAAACTCGTGGAGAACCCCAACTGCGCGCTGGCGAAACTCTTTATCTCCTAATCGTGCGAGCAACTCGCTCTCGGAGATTTGTCTCCGCACAGCGACCGGATTGTGATTTGCTGCTTCCCAGATGAGTGGTGAAAATTCCTCAAAGATTGCTTGTGCCCGTGGATTCCAGCTCCACCATAAATTGTAGGCGAGTGTGTCTAAACGCTTGAGAATGTTTGAGAGATCATGCTCTGACTTCAATGTCTTCCTTTCAAATGAGTAAAACGACAACCCTTCTCGCCCTGAATAGGGCGAGGCTTAAAATTCGTTCGCTCAATGTAAAAGATTTCTGCTGGAAATCAAAAAGGATGGTTAAAGATAGGTAGTGCCCTAATTTGAAAATTATATAAAATGACTGAGGCACTCCAGACCTCACCTCTACGAGTCTACCGACT
>JACOSX010000040.1 GCA_016178625.1 Ignavibacteria bacterium | reverse complement strand
GTTTTTGAACACCTGCACGAGCCCCAAGCAGCCTTGAAGAAATTTTCTGCAATGATCAAGCCAGGAGGCCTTCTGGCCATCGCGGTACCGAACTTCCAAAGTATTCAGGCACGGGTGTTTCGTTGCAAGTGGTTTCATCTCGATGTGCCGCGGCATCTCTATCATTATTCGCCGCCAGTACTTCGAACGATGGTGACGGCGGCCGGCTTCAAAGTTGTGGACGTGAACTTCTTCTCACCAGAACACAACTGGGCGGGGATTTCAGAAAGTCTCTTGCGGACAGGAGGAAACGGTGAATCGTTTGTTCACAAAGCTGTACGGAAGCTGGTTGTTACTCCCTTTTCAAAACCGATTGCATGGCTTGAAGCTGCGCTTGGCAGAGGCGGCACGTTCGAATTATACGCGGTGAAACAAGCATGACAGTTCATGTTTCACCTACGTCAGCACTTGTTAGTATAGTGCTTTTGAACTGTAATCGGGATGATGACACGATCGCTTGTCTTCAATCACTTAAGCAGGTAGGTGAGTTGAACGTCAATATCATTTTGGTCGACAATGGGACAGACCCAAATCCTGAGCAAATTTATAGGAATCAATTTCCTAATGTTGTATTTCTTCGCAATGATAAAAATCTTGGAACACCGATCGGGAACAATATCGGGATTCGTTATGCATTAGAACATGGGTCTCAGTATGTTATGATGCTGAACAATGATACAATTGTTAGCAAGAATTTTCTTTGGCCATTGCTTGATGCTATGGAAACGAATAATTCAATCGGAGTCGCCGCCGGCAAGGTATATTTTCATTCAAATCCAACTCTCATTTGGTTTGCCAGGGGAGTTTACAACAGATTCACAACACAAGTGAAGCACTTTGGAATCGGGCAACATGATCCTGAGATGACGGACTACGTTCCGAAGCCTAATTTTATCTCAGGATGTTATGCTCTCTTTAGGGCAAGTGTCCTGAAGACTGTTGGTGTTCTTGACGAACGATTCTTTGCGTATATGGAGGATGTGGATCTCTGTCTTCGAGCACGTGAACGAGCAGGTCAATGTTTTAGCACAATAGCCGTTGCAAACAACCTCAAGAATGCTTATCTGAGCATCATGGAGTGAAAATGAACACAGCAGAAGAACAACTCTACCGTGATATCTGGAACCAAAAGATCATCCGAGAAGCTGCTAACCTTGCTGCTGATGGGGAACAGCGAGGATCAGCCGCGCTCAAGATGATTGAAGGCGGAGACCGGTTTCTCGATATTGGCTGTGGCGAGGGCACACTCGCTATGCAGGTTCAGAACCGCTTTAAAGAAGTCCATGGTATTGACATTTCGGAAGATGCTGTTCGCCTTGCTAATCAGAACGGTGTGAAGGCAACGCGAGTCAATCTTAACATTGAGCCAATTCCCTACCCCGACAATTACTTCGATACAGTAGTCTCACTGGATGTCATAGAACATGTTTTCGATCCAATACGATTTCTCAAAGAGATACACCGCGTCTTGAGACGAGATGGGTACACGATCATCTCGACACCAAACATCAGGAAGATCCAGCGCATCCTTGAACTCATTCGCGGCCGGTTTCCGCGAACTTCATATGATCCTATTGGATTCGATGGTGGTCATCTTCACTATTTTACCTCAAAAGATATGAAGGTTCTATTAGAACAACATGCCTTTACTGTCACATTACTTAATGGCATCTGCGGTGACCGTCGTACATGGAAGTACCGACTCGCTGTCGCTTTGTTGGGCAGAGGCTTCGAGAAGGAATTCCTCGCAAGCGGGATTCTGGTAAAAGCGACGAAGGGATAGGTTACTAAAAAAGTCATGTCTTCCTTTTTTGATCCTTCCAAAATCGAACAAGAATCTATTTATAAGGGGCTCTCGGAAGCTCGAGGATTCCTTAAAGGTCGAGTGCTTGACCTCGGTTGTGGTAATCAACCTTACGCCGAGTTTGCAAGGCAAGAGGGAAATCAATATGTGGGGATTGATCTCTCCAAGGATCATATGCCTGCACCAAATGTTTGTGGCGACTCTTTGCTTCTTCCATTCCGAGATGAGTCGTTTGAAACCGTTCTTTCAACCCAAGTAATTGAACATGTAGTCAATCCCTTTCAGATGATGAGCGAGGTAAGCCGTGTTCTCAAACCAGGGGGGTATCTGATTTTAACCGCCCCTCAAGCCTGGCCACTTCACGAGGAACCCCACGATTATTTTCGGTACACCCGATACGGCCTAGAATTACTTGCGAACCGGTATCACCTCAATGCCATCTACATTCGTGAGCGGAGCGGTGGCTTACTTGCATTAGCGCAGCTCACTGACGTTATCTTATACGATCGATTTGGAAAACACAAGCTAACAAGGTTACCATTAAAGCTATTGTTCTCGTCTATGTTGTCGTTATGTAAATTCTTGGATCAACGGTTGTACTATCCGAAATTTACGTTGGGCTATGTCATGGTTGCCCGGAAGATGGAATAAAATTCGATGGTCGCTGATAGAAAACCCAACGTCATCATTTACTTCGAAGGTGAAGTCACGGGTGGTGTCACAGGCGTCATTGAGAGTTATGTCCCTTCGTTGTCAGATCAATTCTCATTCACGCTTATCTACAGAGATACTCCAAGCCTTCACTTGTGGGCCAACAAATTTGAGACTTTGAATGTTGAACCACAACCCATTGCGGTTCGGAATTATGGTGACGTCCTCGGCTGGCTGGATGTTGGGAATCTTTTGAGGCTTTCCAGGGCCTTTCGTAGAGCACAACTCATTCACTTCCACCTTCACACAGTGTTCTCCTGTCTTCCGGCAATGTTCTTGGCAAAGGTCGTTGGGGTGGATGTTCTCCTCACAACGGAACATTATATTACGCAGGTTCAATTTCTGAGACGGCGAAAGCTTGTTTTTCCGCTTTCGCTTCTTCGTGAACTGAAGATTCGGAGCTTGATGCTGTTGAAAAGGCTTTCCCTAAAGTTCCTTTCGTCCATTGTTACCGTCTCGGAATCGAATCATGACTATTTCCTCTCTCTCTTCGGTCACCAACTTGAACAGAAGACAAGAACAATAGCTAATGGTATTGATGTTGAGAAATTCATCTCGATGGATGGTCAGAAACCTGTACCGGATAGTATCGACGTCAAAGATTCAAACACCCAAATTATCACGGTTGTTGCAGGGTTGAATAACCAGAAGGGCCACGAGCATCTTCTTCGTGCTATTCCATCCGTGATCGAGGAGAAAAATAACATTGTCTTTCTCTTCGTAGGAGATGGTCATTTACGATACTCCCTTGAATCGTTGGCACGTGAGCTTGGTGTTGCTGATCATATTATCTTTGCGGGCAATCGAAGTGATGTACCTCAGATACTGGCAGCATCTGATCTGTTCGTTCTCCCATCGCTGTTTGAAGGAATGCCATTGAGTGTGCTCGAAGCGATGGCTGCATCGAAAGCTGTTGTTGCGACAAACGTCGACGGCACTGCGGAAGCAGTAGAGGACGGTATCACAGGTTTTCTTGTGCCGTCCAAAAACAGTGCTGCGCTCGCTGACAAAATTATTCAGTTGCTGTCAGATGACCAACTACGAATCGAATTTGGCAAACGAGGGCGAGAACGTGTGTGCCAGTTCTATAACTCTGAATATATGGCGCGTCAGTACAGTGAACTCTACCAACAATTCTTGAAAGATTGACCTTTCTCATGTATCTTAACTGAACATTACTCTTCAGGAGATTGCCATTGAAACGCGCACTCATCACAGGCATCACGGGTCAAGACGGTTCGTATCTTGCTGAGATGCTTTTGGAAAAAGGATATGAAGTCCATGGCATCATACGCCGTAGCAGTTCTTTCAATCGGGGGAGGATTGATCATCTGTACCTCGCTGATCGGAATGCCGAGGAGAAAAAATTTTATCTCCACTATGGTGATGTGACTGATACGAGCAATTTGAATCGTCTGCTTGAGAAGATCGAGCCGAACGAAATTTACAATCTCGCAGCGCAGAGCCACGTGAAAGTGTCGTTCGACATTCCTGAGTACACTGCGCAAGTAGACGCGATCGGGACATTGCGCTTTCTCGATGCGATCCGCGAGACTGGCGTGCGTACAAAATTCTATCAGGCGTCGACGAGCGAACTGTTTGGACATGCACAAGCCGTTCCGCAAAACGAGAAGACTCCATTCTATCCTCGCAGCCCGTATGGCGTCGCAAAGCTGTATGGTTACTGGATCGTCGTGAATTACCGCGAAGCGTATAATCTCTATGCCTGCAACGGGATTCTCTTCAACCACGAGTCACCTCGCCGCGGGGAATCGTTTGTCACGCGAAAAATTACTCTCTCGGCCTCTAGAATTAAGCACGGATTGGAATCAACCCTCGCGCTTGGTAATTTAAATGCAAAACGTGATTGGGGATTTGCACCTGAATACTGTGAAGGGATGTGGAAGATGCTTCAACTCGATCATCCGGAAGACTTTGTGCTCGCCACCGGTGAGACTCATACCGTGCGCGAGTTTGCTGAGGTTGCATTCAATGAGCTTGGCATGGCGCTCACATGGCAAGGAAAGGGACCTGAAGAAAAGGGAGTTGATAAGAAGACTGGCAAGACTCTGATCGTGATTGATCCAAGTTATTATCGTCCCACAGAAGTCGATCTGCTCATCGGGGATCCGACCAAGGCGAAAGAGAAACTGGGGTGGGTACCAAAGACGAAATTCGAAGATCTTGTCCGACTGATGGTGCGAGCCGACTACGATAGGGTCGCCAAACGCGGATTTTAGTGATCCGTACCAACGAAGAAATAGCTTCTCTCGATGCGGCTACTGGTTATCGGTGGCCCCACCTTCCATTGCAATCATGACCAAGGTTGTTATATATAATTCGAGTTGGGGGACGTTCGGTGGTGGTGAAAAGTATATCTGCGCGTTAGCGGAATCAATCTCTGCTATTGCAGGATGTGAGGTTACTTTGCTCATCGATACTCCAACGATCGCACATGATCAGCTCCGTAGTTATTTTAATATCAGACTCAAGAAGGTTGCCGTGAGCAATATCCATCCAAACGATGTACGAGCGTCTCTGGGTTCTGCTGACCTCGGTATCGTTACTTCGAACTTCAGATCCTTTGGCACGCGGGCAAAGAAAAATATTTACGTTCTGCAGATCCCCTATTCTAAAATCACGCTGGGAAGAATTGCGACCAGGATAGTGAAGGAAAACGTGAAGGAGGGATTGAAGGATTTTTTGCGTTATTCTCTTTTACGGAGTGTACGACATGCAGATATCGCCCTGGTGTATTCTTTGTTCACGAAAGAGACCCTTGCTCGATACCACGATGTGAAATGCGAGGTTCTCTATCCCGCCATCGATGACTTTTATTCTGAGGGCATGAAGAAAAATGTTATCCTGAGTGTAGGGAGGTTTTTCCGAGGATTGTATAATGACAAGCGGTTCGACGTCTTGATCGAAGCCTTCAAACAGCTAACCAACCGGCTTGGGCATTCTTCGTCATGGGAATATCGTTTGGTAGGGAGTTGCTCACCTGATGCCGCCTCGCAGCAATACCTGGCAACACTCAAAGAGGCTGCAAGAGGGTTACCCATCTCGTTCCATGTCAATGCACCATATGATGAATTGCGTCGCCATTACAACGACGCAACCATCTTCTGGCATGGAACAGGCTATGGTGTCGATGAAACCCGATATCCTGAGAGGATGGAACATTTCGGGATGTCGACTGTCGAAGCTATGTCGGCGAAGGCAATTCCGATCGTTATCAACAAGGGCGGACAGAAGGAGATCGTTCGTCATGGTGAGTCTGGATATCTCTGGAACACGCTGGAGGAGCTTGTTACATTCACAACTGAGGTAATCAATGATCAAACCATCAGATCTAAAATGAAAGAGCGTGCCCGCGACCGGTTCAAAGACTTCGACCATGAACATTTTTCAAGCCGAGTTCGCTCGTTAATTTCCGGTCTTCATCTCGATTCCTAAGTAAACATTTATTTTGTTCTCATTCATTTCAGATGGATTCGGCAAAAAATAAGACGGCGCTTATCACCGGTATCACCGGACAAGATGGTTCGTACCTTGCTGAGTTCTTGCTTGGCAAGAGTTATCGTGTCGTTGGCTTGTGCCGACACCGATCCGCAATGAAGGTGAAAAACCTGAATCACCTCGTAGATAAGGTTGAGGTAGTTGAATGTGATCTGTCAAACAGTTCTTTGATGATGGACCTGATTCGACGCTATCAACCTGACGAGATCTACAATCTTGCTTCTCAATCATTCCCCGGAGAGTCATGGCACAAGGCAATCGAGACGGGTGAAATTACAGGGTTAGGTGCCCATCGTTTGTTCGAAGCAGTACGTCAGACAAAACCCGATTGCAGGGTGTTTCAAGCGTCCTCTTCTGAAATTTTTGGCGCTGCTGGTGAACGTTCACAAAATGAGCGTACGCAATACAAACCGGTCAATCCGTACGGAGCGGCAAAACTCTATGCACATAGTATTGCGAGAATGTATGCAGAGAGTCTTGATATGTTTATTGCGCGAGGAATTTTGTTTAACCACGAAAGCCCTCGTCGTGGAATCCATTTCCTCACGCAGAAGGTAGCCTACGGAGCTGCCTGCATCAGTTTGGGAATCAAGAATTCTCTTACCCTCAACGAACAGGGTGAACCGATTGTCGCTGATGGTAAGATCTCTTTGGGAAACTTAGACGCAAGAAGAGATTGGGGTTTCGCGGGTGATTACGTTGAGGCTATGTGGTTGATGCTGCAACAAGACAAGCCGGATGAATTTGTGATCGGTACAGGTCAGAGTCATACTGTGCGTGAGTTCTGTTCGACTGCATTTGGGTCCGTTGGTCTCACTACAAAAGACCATCTTCGAGTCGATCAGAGATTTCTGCGTCCCGCTGAAGCGAGTCCAATGATTGCTGACGCGTCAAAGGCGAAGGACATCTTAGGCTGGACGCCGAAAACATCCTTTACGGCGATGGTCGAGATGATGGTGAATTACCACGTCCTGACACTTCGAGATGAGATGTCAGGCAAGCTGAAACGCTGATTTGAAAAAACCCCATTTTGATGGCGGGGATTCACTCAAATCTTTTATTCCTTTCCTGTCTTTTGTGAAACGCCGATCTTTTTCGTATACTGCCCCTGTTTGTTTTATGGTTCTCCTTTAGAAACGTCCATCATTTTTCATTCATCGATTTACTATGGCATCAAAACATAAGTCGACGTCGCAACAGCGGCAATCAGAGACCAAGAGGTCATCCGGACTCGACGCGCTTTCGATTGCAAGGAAGAACTGGATCTCCATCGGAATCCTTTTCCTACTCGTCGTTATCCTCTTCTGGGACATTATATTCAACGGGAAAATATTTTCCGATACAGCCGATGCTGCCGCGTTTCAGAGTTGGGCTAAAGCCACTCAACATATCCACGAAACAGAGCATACCGATGAGGTGCTGTGGATCCCTTATATCTTCAGTGGTATGCCGGTCTACGCCTCATTGTTGTTGCCGAAAATTGTTAACTACTTCGAATATTACCTTATCCTCAAGCCTATCGAAATTCTTTTTTCCAACGCAGAGCAAGTAAGGGATGTCGTTCATCTCTTTCTTTGTGGCGTCTGTATGTTCGCCCTTGCCCGGAATCTTAAGTTTTCCCCTCTTGCATCGTTTCTTGCGGCTATCACCCTCATGCTGAATCCTTATGCCGTTGGGGCACTCCAGGCAGGGCAAGGCTCAAAGATTGTAGTGCTCAGTTTCATTCCGATACTCTTCCTCTTGGTGTATCAACTCCTTCATGAAAAGAAGTTAGGGCAGATAGGTCTTCTCGGTTTGATTGGAATGACTTGCGCAGTCGTGGGGACATCACTCCTTTCGTTGCATCCGCAGATGGAGTTTTATGCCTTTATGATGATTGGCTGTTATCTCCTCTACGAAAGCATCTTGAACATCAAGAAGGAACCGGGTGTTGTACTGAGAAATGTTGTGCTGATCGTTATTGCAATTATGATCGGGTTCGCGATTTCAGCATACACCTATCTGCCGGCACAGGAATATGCGCGTTATTCAATTCGAGGGGGAGGCGTGGCTGGCATGCAGGGAGGTCTCGATTATGACTATGCGACGAATTGGTCGTTCCATCCGTTTGAAATGATGAACTATATCATTCCATCCTTCTTTGGGTTCTCCACTCCTTTTTATTGGGGATGGATGCCGTTTACTGAGAGCACAGTCTACGTCGGGATCGTGCCACTCTTGCTTGCCATCATCGCGCTCATCTACCGCCGGACGAGGCTGACGTGGTTCCTTGCAGGATTTTCCGTCGTCATGTTGCTGATTTCTTTCGGCAAACATTTCGGCATTCTCTATAATCTGATGTTCTACTATTTCCCGTATTTCAACAAGTTCCGTGTGCCGGCGTTGATTTTGCATCTGATGCCAATTACTATTGGTATACTTGCGGCGCAGGGCTTTATGGTTCTGTCCGATATGAACGAGCGTGCCAAGGATTTCGATCTGGTGAAGATGAAGAAACGTTTGACGATTGCTCTGATTGTCATCGGTGCGCTCCTTGTTTTGGGGTTTATCGCAAACGATACTATTTACTCCTCGCTCTCAAGCTTCATGTTTCAAAAGAGCGACGATCTCCAACAGCTCCGCCAACAGTACGGTGCGCAAGCACAGCAAGTGCTTGGACAATTGAAGCGATTGCGCTTCGATCTCTTGTGGAAGGACTATGTTAAATTCGCGTTTATAGGAGGCGCAAGCATCGGTCTCCTTATCATATTCGTCCAACGAAAGATCAAAACTCAGACTCTGGGTGTGGGATTGGTAGTAATCTTATTGATTGATCTGATTATTCTTGACACGAAGTTTATCGAGCCTAAACCAAAGGCATCAATTGTTGAACACTTCCAGCCGGATGCCACTACTCAATTTCTCTTGCGCGATACCAGCCTTTATCGCATCTACCCGATCGGTGGGACATTTCAGGACAACACGTGGATGTATCATTTGATTTCTTCCGTCGGCGGATACAGTCCAGCAAAGCTGAAAATCTATCAGGAGATGATCGATTCAGTTGGTCTCAACCCTCCAAAGCTTCCGCTAAACATGAACGTGTTGAGCATGCTCAATGCGAAATACATTATCGTGCCCGGTCGGTTGCCTGGAGACAGCACCCTTCGGATTGTCAATGTTGATCAAGAGAAACAACTCGTAACCTATCAGAATCCTGCGGTGCTTCCACGGGCTTTTTTTGTGGAGGGGACAGTAATCGCACGATCGAAGAGTGAAGTGTTCGCTCAGTTGAATTCACCCGTGTGGAATCCGGCGAAGACAGCGGTTCTTGAGAAAGAACCATCAGTCAAGCCAACGAAATCCGACTCCACCGCAATCCGAAACTTGAAACACACTGCACACGTAATCACCATGGAAACGTATTCAACCCAAGCGTCACTTCTCATCCTGAGTGAGGCATACTATCCAGCCGGGTGGAAAGCGTACGTCGACGATACCGAAACGGAGATTTATAAAACGAATTATGTCCTACGTTCCATTATTGTTCCAGGGGGAAAACATTCGGTGGAATTTCGGTTTGGTCCCACGCCAACTTATTACCTTGGATATACGTTGACGCAAGGGGCGTGGGTGGTTACCGTCTTGCTAATGATTGTTGGCATCATCCAGGTCCCTTCGGTCCGTAACCGACTTCGAATGCGATCGGGTGAGGTCGTCACGGGGAAAGACAATTCTTAAGAGCATGGGGGAGAGAGGATTCTACAATGACAAAGGGTCGGTGAATACCGACCCTTCCTTTTTCACGAGGGAAAGAGAAATCTTCGATTTACATCTCTTCCAGCAATGTGCGCTGCGATCGACGAATTGCCTTTATTTTCTTCATCCGTTTTTTCACAGAAGGTTTGGTGAAATACGCGCGCTTCTTTACCTCTTTCAAGATTCCAGAACGCTCGTACTTCTTCTTAAAGCGGCGTATCGCGCGGTCGATGTTTTCATTCTCTTGGATCACGATACCGACCATCCAAATCACCTCCTTCCAAAATGAATATTAACACACTATTCAGTATGTGCAAGGTCTGCTGGCTCTGGTTTTAGGTTTTCGATAAGCCGACGCTGTCCCTGTTTTTCAAATGACACGAGAATCGATTGACTGCCATCGGAGGTCTTCATTTTACTGATGACCTTCCCAACGTCATTCCACTCTGAATGAAAAATTGATTCTCCAATCTTAAACGTTTGCAACGGATTGTACGGTGTTGCGCTTGATGCATCGAGTTTAATGTTTGCTTGATTCGCCGATTGGGCTATCAGTGCGATTAAGCTGTTGTGGTGACACCGCGTACACCGAAACCACACTTTTCCTGGCACTCCATCCATTTCCCCCACGAACTCCATCCTCGTTGGCTTATTGCAGTAGCCGCAAAATTGCTCAGAATATTTCGTTCGCGCCATGCGTGTACCTGCTCCTAATGATGTGGAAGGTTGATTGTTTGATGCGATGTGTGAGAAAATGATTGCAGCGTTCACGGTTGGAAAATTTGTCCGGGGTGTGCTCCATTCAGGCAGACAAAAGGATATATACCGAGAAGCATCTCATCACTTACTAATATAGCAATTTCTGCATTCTGAGTCAATAATGATTTATTTTCCTCAAAACTATTTGAATATCCGATCAAAAAAGGGTATATTTTAGCTACTTTTCTTTAGAAGCAGGGGCCCTTAGCTCAGTTGGTTAGAGCAGCTGACTCATAATCAGCGGGTCGCAGGTTCAAGTCCTGCAGGGCCCACAAAAATTTCCTCTGTTTTATTATCACAGAACTTGTTACTGCTTTCTCGATGTGGCGAGCGATTGGTAAATTTGGTCGCGGACGTGCCGCACTCTGCTGTCCAACGGAACGAGTGAAAGATACTGATCGTAGTGCCCGACTGCACGCTCATAGTCACTCAGAAACACACACACATCACCTGCATACCGGAAGAGGAGGGGATCTCTCATCCCGAGATCGATCGCCGTAGTAAAGTACTTATCGGCTAACGGGTAGTTTTTCCTACTAGTATAGAGAATTCCGAGGTTGGCAATTGCCTTCTGCATCGTCGGATTGAGTTCAACCGCTTTTTCATTTAACGCGATGGCGGCTGTCGTGTCGCCGCGGTTCGCATATTCGACGCCCAGATTTGAGTAAACACCTGGATCAGGACTGTTAATTGCAACGGCACGCTTAAGCATCCGGAAATACTTATCACGATCTCCAAGTTTCCTATACACATCAGCAATATTACCGATGATCCGAGGATTGGTCGAATCGATAGTCAAGAAATGTTCATAATAGACACGCGCATCTCGGTATTGCCCGTTATCAAAAAAATAATTGGCAAGGGCTTCATCGTACGAGAGCTGTGTCGATCGTGAGAGAAATCTTGGGTCATTCAGAACCTTCACCCGAGCCAGATGTAATTCCGGATCAGCGTTGATCGCAATTCGTGGTACCCAATGAAGGAAACTTATCAGAACAACAACTACGATCACGTACCGGCGATGGCTGATTGTGCTCTGCTGAGTGAGAAAGTAAACAGGGAGAACCATGAGTGGTAAGAAAAAGCTGGAGAACAGGTCCCAATCTCGCGCGAGACCTAAACCGCTGTTGACTAACCATGTAAACAGGAGTCCGCAGGCCGCCGCTGCGAGGAGGAATACCATAGTCGGATTATTACATCGATGTTCGCTTGGAAGTGCCATGAAAAGGATTATTGTAAGAAACAACCCACACGGCACAATCGTGAGTTGTGAATTCATCACATCGACCAAATGAACCAACGAAAACATCGGATAGGGAAAGTTTCCACCTATGGCAGTAAAAGGCTGCAAGAAATCAACGCTTCCTGATCCGAGGTGGCGGGTGAGATCAGTGATCCGGAATCCGATAATTGAAGACGCAATGAGACCGAAAACCGCGATTGCTGCAAGGAGTAAAGCGGTGTGAAGCTTATTTTTCCCCCATCGAAACAAGACCAACAGCGCTGCACTAGGAAGGAAAACAAGATCACCGAGGTGAAGCAAGACTAAAACAACAAAAAGTACTAGTGGGACCCAGATGCTCACCCGTCTCTCCAAGGCAAACCAGCCGGTGATGAGGTACGCGGTCATCATCACATATTGGAATACATAGTTCTCAACGTATCCGAAAAAGAAAATACTCCCACCTCCAAAGAACAGAAATAGTCCAAGCAACACTTTCTCAACAAGCGGTCGTTCGATCCTACGCATTGTCCAAAAGATTAGCCAGAGATACACGAACGCACCGAGAATATCGATGGCGTAGTACACACTGGCAGGATCGGGTGAAGAACCGATTGGATACAGTTCCATTACCCAACGATAGATCCAGAAGACAAGCGGTTGATTTCGGAAGTTGGGTGGAATGTCTGAGCCAGAAACTCCACGCGGCACGGACCTCAAGAGAATTGCACTATCGCCGAGGAGGTGTCCGCGTACCGGAAACAGGTAGATCAAGCCACACAACACTCCAAAGACGATCAGGAAACTCACACTGATTGGGTAGCGGGAAAGCAAATGGAGGAGCCGTTCAAAACGGCCAAGCAACGTGTTCTGGATTCGTGGACTGATCAGAAGCAGGAAGATGCCGACACACAGACCGGCAACAGTTGAGTTTACGAACGCAAAGTAGTGAACCCCCCAGTTGGCATGAGAAGGTTGAAGTGCCCCCCAGACGTGGAGGATAACTATGCACAAGCAGCAGACAAGGATAATTTTCGTCAAGAGGGTCATACACGTGCCTAAATATACGATAATCAACGGATGGAATGCAATTATCACGAATCTTCGCGAACGTATTCATACTGATTGATCATCATGGAACAATCTTATTCTCGATATAATGCATGCCCCGTGCGACGGTTTAGTTTTTCATGATGATAAACGTCAGAAAAAAGATACCCGCGTGGTAAAAATTCTTGATTCTCAACTCAATATTGTGTACCTTCTGAAAAAATTTTAAGGTGGATTATCCAATTTGTCAGTTGATCCGGTCAAAGTATCGTTCCACTCTTTTCCGAGAAACCCTTGCTTTCCTCGTCGTTCTCTTCTGAATCGACATGCTGAATCGGTAAATGCCATTGGCAAGTTCTTAAAGAGTCTTCGAATCCCACGTTGTAATGACCTTTTCCGTGATTGTTCCAACATATAATCGATTGCCATTACTCCGTCAGACACTCGAAAGTCTCTTTAGACAAGACTTCCGAGACTATGAAATCATTGTCGTGAATGATGGAAGCTGCGATGGGACTGATGCATATTTGAAGACACTCTCAGCAGAAAGTAGAATCATTTATCACTGTCAGGAGAATCAAGGTCTCGCCGCGACCCGTAACGCCGGGTTGCGCTATGCCCACGGTGAGTACATCGCATTTACTGATGATGATTGCGTGCTGCCTAAGGATTGGCTTTCGAAATATCACGGGCGGTTCCGGCAGTCTCCGGCGGTTGGAATCGGAGGGGCTTCCCGAACAGGGAATCCCACCAACCCTTACGCAGAAGCAAATGATCTTATCAACAATTATCTCAAGACCGCCCTCAATAGCGATCGCGTTGAAGCTCCGTTCCTGACCGGCAATAATGTTGCATACACACGGGCGATCCTGGAGAAGGTCGGCGGGCCCGACAATCGGTTCCGCATGGGTGCGGAGGACCGAGACCTGACGTATCGAATTGTACGCGCTGGTGGAGTAGTTCTCTTCGATCCTTCTATCGTTGTCGATCATTACAATGATGCTGACTTGATCGGTTTTGTTCGACACCAATACGACCAGGGAAAGGGATCTTACTTGTTCTATCGACTGAACCGTAATTCCTTTGGGAGACCTTCATCTATTCCTATGGCGGTTTACCTTGGTTTGCTGGTCCATCCGTTCACCGTCCAACGGTTAGGAAAAGCTGCACTTCTTTTCTTTCTGATCGTGCTCGCGCAGATCGCGGTGGTTGCGGGATTCTTGACGGCGATGATCTCACATAATCGTGATGATTCCACTGGTAACGTCGACGAGAAAAAAGAATGACCTCACGTCCCGATAAGAAAATCACCATCCTCTTCATAAACCTGTATACAGAGATGGGTGGCGGTGAATATGTGATATATTATCTCTTAAAGGAACTCAATCGGTCAAGATATGAACCGGTGATGATGTTTAACCAGCGTGGTGCATTTGTAGAAAAAGTTGAGGCGTTGGGCGTCAGGACCGTAATTGTGCCATACCAACGAATGATGTTGAAAGAATTAGTTCGACCCGCGATGTTCTTTAACGCCGTGAAAGCTTCACAGGAGATTCAAAGATTCTTAAAGCAGAATCCGATCGACATCATCCATTGCAGCGATGTGCTATCGCTTGCCTTCGTCGCGGTTCCGGTGTTGCGCTTCAGAATACCGTTGGTCTACAATGTGGTCTTTTTCTACGAGTGGACACGTATCATTGCGTTCAACATTCTTGCGTTGTTCACAGTACGAATGATCGTCGCACACTCTCTTGCTGTGAAGAAAGATCTGATCAATCGAACACTCTGGTTGAAACGCAGGATTGAGGTGATCCATCCAGGGGTAGACACCTCCGTGTATTATCCTCAACAAGAGAGCGCAACGAGTGTATTGCGCAGGGAATTGGGCATTGGAGAAAACATCAAGCTCATCGGCATGATTGCACGCTACGAGCCGACGAAAGGGCATCACCTTTTTTTGCAAGCGGCTTCGTTCGTACTGAAAGAAAGGAATGATGTGAAATTCGTTATCATCGGTAGTGTTCTCAATGCCGACACTGCGCCATCGTTCAGGAAATACTACGATGAAATCTTGAAACTCCAACAAGAGATGAAGTTGGGCGACGGTGTTCTTTTCATCCCTCAACGTGATGATCTCCCTGCGGTGATGAGGGGCCTGGATCTCGTGGTGTGTCAATCTCTCTCAGAAGGATTTGGTCTCATTGTACTTGAAGCACTTGCAAGCGGTGTGCCTGTTGTCCTTACCGAAACTGTAAGCGCGCTCGAGGTGGTGCGTCACTTCCCCGGGGTCACTGTTGCGAAGCCCAATAATGCTTCGTCGTTAGGAGAATGTGTGTTAAAATCTCTCGAAGAAAAAGATCGTAATCCTAAGGAATTTTCAGGTACGCGTGCATGGATTCGTGAGGAGGGCTCATTCGATGAGTTGAGCTGGCGTTGCCATGCACGGAAGGTGGAAAACTTGTATACTACACTAATGAAGGAGTAATGGATGATGTCAAATCACGCTACCATTCTGACCACGGATGAGGGATCCTTATCAACAAATATCAAAACCACAACTGAAGGGGAAGCAATCGTTACAGATGATCTTGATCTCGCCATTGTCCCGCGATTCCATCCTCAGAATTCTGATCCTTTGCTATCACTGGAACACTACCATCGATACCTTTATGCGTCGAGGTTTGTAAAAAACAAACGAGTGTTGGATATAGCATGTGGAGAAGGGTATGGAACTGCCTTTCTTTCGCTGAATGCGGCTGAAGCCATAGGGATCGATCCAGACGAAACATTAATCAGCGAGGCGAGGGAAAAGTACGCAAGCTTTCCACGAGCGCGTTATGAAGCACGCCCCGTGATGGATTCTGGATTCGGGGAACAGAACATGGACGCCATTATCGTGGATGGGCTATTCAATCATCTCAACACAGAACAGCGGCATGGGCTTCTTAAGAATCTGAAACACACACTTACCCCGGAGGGGATTGCCGTCATTTCATTCACGCTTGAACACCCGCCCGTCGAAGCCGAAGTTGCACATGGTCCTTCTCGACGACAAGAAATGACCGCCGTCGAGTTTGCGGAATTCCTCAAGAAGTATTTCCAAAGTTCAATCTTTATTGGTCAAAAACTCCTTACGACATCGACAATCTGGTCGTTGTATCAATGGAAGGATGATTATTTTCGGTTCTACACCCGCGATGATCTTTTTACTCTAACGCCGGAGGATGAACAATTTACTGAGCCTTCATGCCTTATCGCTATCTGTTCAGATAACCTCCTCTCGCGAGAGATCGCCGATGGCAGCAATTCCTGCTATTATGATACTCGTCAGATTTCGAAAACGCGCGAAATGTTGTCTAACAAGCAACAACTTGAGAGTCAGCTTCGCGATACCCATACTGATCTCGCATCGCTCCGCGCGGACAATATAGAGCGTTTAGGTCTTGTCCATCAGCTCCGGGGAGAGATTGCAACATATCGGCAGAGACTTGAGGAGACAGAGGCAACGGTTGAGCAGCGCAACTCACTCGTGGCAGTGCTCGAGAACGACCTTGCCAATGCCCATGCATCGATTGAGACACTGCAACAGGCGTACGATCTACGAACCGCACGGGCAAACGGACTCAAAGAAGAACAAAATGCTCTTGCGGAGAAAGTGTCGGAACTCAAGGCAAAGATTGAGGAACGCGAAATTCATCTGAATGAAGCAGCCGCAGAGTACGAGCGTCTGAGAGTTACCATACAAAAGTTGGAGGACCAGCTTGCAGAACGGTCGGCGCTCATCACACAAGGCGATGAAGAGAAAGGTGAACTACGACAGCGTCTTGAAGAAGTGAGGAAACAAGTTGTAGATGACGATCACCTTCTCAAGGTACGCGAAGGAGAAATTGCTGCTCTCACTGCGCAGGTAGAAAGCCTCCGGAATATTATCGATGAAAAATCCTGCGCTGTGTCGACGGTGGATGAAGAGCTCACCAATCGCGCGGCGATGATACGGCACTTGGAGGAAACGATTGAGGAAGAAAAACGTCTTGCTTCTTCCGCGGGGGGCGAGATCGCGGAGCTTCGTAACAAAAACCAGGAATTGCAGCGCTTTTACAATACCCATGCAGAGGAGCTGAGCAGAACGCAGGAAGAACGATCCAGATTGAGTGAGCAGATAACACATCTCCAGCACCTGATGAGTGAGCGTTCAACTGAGTTGGCGAGAGTTCATCAGGAATTTGAGAAGTTACAAGTAACAGTCGGAGAATTCCGGAAAACGGCCTTGGAGAAAACGGATCTTGTATCGACATTGACGAAAGATCTCGAAGCACAATGTGCCCGCCTCGAAGTGGTTCAGGGTGAATCGGTGGACCGCGCAGAGAAAATCATACGGCTCGAAACTCGTGTGAACGAACAAACGGCATTCCTCGGTAACCTCCAGCGCAACTATGAAGAGCAGGCACTCGCAGCGCGTCAGGCAAAAGCAGAATTGGAGAAACAAGTGATTGCATTTGATACGTATCAGAAGTCTCAGTCCGATCTCCAATTGCGGTACAGCAAAAGCCAGATCAAAGTACAGGAACTTCAAGCATGGGGGACGATGGTCGAGCAGAAACTCAGCCGCATCCTCTCCTCGCCAATGTACCGAACACTTACGTCGTTAGGGTTGGTGCCGAAAGAAAAAATCTGAGATATGAAGACAGCGGAAGTTGAATCAGCGGTGAGACCGGCGGGGGTTCTGCACATGACAGCTCCCCCGAAGCCGAGGGAGTTTGCCAAGCACATGAACATCATTCGGGAATTAGCGATTGCCGATTTCCGATTGAAGTACCACGACTCCGCTCTCGGCTACATCTGGTCAATGCTTAATCCGATGTTGATGTTTGCTGTCTATTACTTCGTCTTCACTCATATTTTTAAAAGCGACATCCCCGAGTATCCTCTGTTCCTTCTTGCCGGCATCATCAGTTACGCCTTTTTCCAGGATTGCACATTCAGTGCGATGAATTCGCTTGCCGCGAAGTCCGGCATCATGAAGAAGATTTATTTTCCCCGGACGCTTATCATCTTTGCCTCGTCGAGCACGTGTGTCCTTTCGTATCTCATTAATCTTCTCGTCCTGTTCATGCTTGTCTTCGTTGTGAAAGGATTCACGCCGCTGGTGCTGCTCACACCGGTTCCGGTCTTGTGCCTCATACTTTTCTCGACAGGCATTTCATTCTTGCTCGCAACACTGTATGCATACTTCCGCGACATGGGTCAGATCTGGGGTGTGATGGTCCTGGTGATCTTCTGGCTGAGCCCGATTGTGTTTAACGTTGAGACGCTTCCCGAGCCGATCTCGACACTGGTCTATTTCAATCCGCTGACGCGCATTTTTGTGCTCATTCGTCACTACCTCCTGTACAATTACTTCGATCTACGGTTCTTAGTGATGACGGTTCTGTATTCATCGTTTTCCTTTGGCGCCGGGTATTTCATCTTCCGGCGATTTCAAGACAGACTCTCGGAGTTATTCTGATGATTGAAGTTCGTCATCTCTCAAAAGTATTCCGCATTCCCCATGCGAAGAAGAAGACGCTGTATCACAATCTCCTCTCCGTCATTACGCGGACGTACGACTACGAGGAATTCTTCGCACTCAAGGATGTCACCTTCAAGATCGAGCCCGGTGAATTTGTCGGCATCATCGGACGGAACGGCTCCGGGAAATCGACGCTGCTGAAGATGTTGTCGCGCATCTACCAGCCCACATCGGGCGAGGTGATCATCAAAGATGAAATTTTCCCACTGCTCGAGCTGGGTGTAGGATTCCAGCGCGACTTCTCCGTCCGCGATAATATTGTTCTTTATGGCGCTCTTCTCGGTTTCACGCGAAGGGAGATGAACAAGAAGATCGACGAAATCCTTGCCTTCTCGGAACTCGAACGGTTCGTCGATGCAAGACTTGAGAAGCTCTCCACAGGGATGCAAATGCGATTGGGCTTTGCGATCGCCATCCAGTCCGTCGCGCCGATCATGCTTGTTGATGAAGTATTAGCGGTGGGAGATAAGGCGTTCGGGGATAAGTGCCGAAGCGTATTTTGGAATTTAAAGAGAAATGGAATTACTATCCTGTTTGTCAGTCATGATCTGGAGGCAGTCCGAGAGTATTGCGATAGTGTGATCGTTATTGACAATGGGCGATTAGTTGGACACGGAGGAACCGATGTCATGATTGGCGAGTATACTCAATTAGTTTCCGTTCACTGAGGCGTGGCCAGATGAAAGAACTGCCAAAGGTCACCGTCGATGATATTATGAATCGTATTCGAGCGAAGTTGTCGAAACATCATGATGATTCTGCAGTTGATCCCGAGGTACGAATGAAAGATCTCGATTGGAACCGGATCGATGGTTCTCTGGGCCAATCAGAGAGATCCAGCAATGTTTGGACTACGAAGCCAAACATGGATCACTATCCGCTCTTCATCAGGGGGATCGCAAAGGTCGTCGGGAAGGTAGTACTCTATTTTAGCCAGGTTGTTACCAAGCCACAGGAAAGGTTCAATGTCGCATCCGTCCGCTCCATGCATGCCTTGCGCGAGGGATTGGAGATCATTAATCAAAATGCCTTACTCCTCTCGCGCCGACTTGACAAAGTTGGTCAGATTGAAATTCGGATTGCCGACATCGAGCAGCGTGTTTCAGGATTGGATACCCGCACACAATCAATCGCTAAGAATGAGAGCGATATTTCAGAATTGTATCTCCAAATGCGGAACTTGGCAGAAGTAAAAAAAGACATCAAGGGCGAAATCACGGACATACAAAAACGTCTTGGAGCAGTCGCTACCCTGCAGATGGCACTAGAAACTCTCGACAGTCGGACGAAGGAAATGCCGAGGCTCATCGGGGATATGAAGGAGACTATCTCCGCGGTGATGGAAACCAAAGCTGTTCTAACAAAGACTCGCGCTGCCGTAACAGACGCTGAAGCCGGTTTGAAGGAAACCCAGGCGCGTATCGGTGAATTGGAGAAACTCGAAGTGCGGATTGCTGACGCGGCTACCCGAATTGAATCACTCTCAGCGTTGCAGGACCAGGTGAAGGAGATCCATCTACGGATCGGACAGTTGGAAACTCTCGCATCCCGGGTTCATGAGATCGATGCTCTCCAGAAAATCTCGACAAGCGTGGAGGAAAGATTGAAACAAACGGAACTGTTACTGCAGCCTCTTCCAAGTCTCCCCGCCCGTGTTGAAGATATCCGGATCGTCGTTGAACAATTGCTTCCGCTCACGGCCGACGTCACCCAACTTCAGGCTCAGGTCGGGTCTCTCTCACGACTGAGTGCGCGAGTAGATGATGTTACAACCCAGATCAACGTCCTTCCACACCATGAGCATGATATCCGAGACTTGAGTGAAAGCGTACGCGAACTGAATACGCGGACAGCCTCTCTAGCCAGGCTTGATCCCCACATCAGCCAGGTCGAGGATATGGTTTTGAAATTGAGTGTGAATCTGCAATCTCAAGAGCGCCGACTCTTCCGGTTGTTGGAAGAGACGCACAAGAGATTGCCCAAAAAATTCGACAAAGACCAACTGCAGAAGATTTCAAAAGAGCTTGAGGGTATGCTTGATGATCTGTATGTTGCCTTTGAAGATCAATTCCGCGGGACGCGTGCCGATATTAAGAATCGTTCCCGCATCTATCTCCCCGTCATCCAAAAAGCATCCGAGGCAACCGCGGGTGCCCCCATTGTTGACATCGGTTGCGGTCGGGGGGAATGGCTGGAATTACTTCGTGAATCGAGCTACGTCTCGTATGGAGTTGACACCAATGCGACTATGGTCGCACAATGTCAGGCTCTGGGCCTCAAGGTATTTCACGACGATGCTCTCGAGTACCTGGACAAGATGAAGGATAAGAGTCTTGCTGCAGTGACCGGCTTTCACGTCATCGAGCATCTCCCGTTCACTGTGTGGGTTCGCTTATTCGATGAAGTGTTGCGCGTGTTGAAACCTGGAGGCGTTGTCATCTTCGAGACCCCAAATCCGGAAAATGTGCAGGTGGGAAGTAATCGATTTTACTTGGATCCAACGCACCATAATCCATTGCCCAGCCACCTGGTTAAATTCATTGCAGGAGCTCGCGGTTTTGGTGATGTCGAAGTTCGCAGCCTGCACCCTTTTGAAGATGCCGCGATGATCCATGAACAAACGGAGACGTCTACGCGGTTCAATGCGTTTTTCTACGGGCCCCAGGATTACGCAATCATCGCGTGGAAGACGTAGGTGACTTGGGGTATTCGGGGTGAAAATTGTCCAATTTATCCAGCGTTATCCACCTGCAGTCGGCGGATCTGAAACATGGTGCCGGGAGGTGTCCCGCGCCCTTGTGCAGCAGGGTCACGAAGTTCGTGTCCTTACCATGAATGTCGATCACGAAGAAGAATTCTGGAAGAAGCGTTCAACTCATGATGACAAGCCACCCTTCGCAAGTGTTGATGTTGACGAAGGAGTATACGTTCGTCGGTATAAGCGTACCCTTCCGGTCTTTGTTCTGCATCATTTGCTGTTCAAGAGAATTCTTGATTGGAAGTTCGGGGTACTGTTCTACGGTCCCCACTCTGTGGAAATGTATCTGAAGATGTGGAATGAGTTGATCGCCGCGGACGTGATTATGCTTCATACGCTTCCGTTCCCACATAATTACATCGGATTCTGGGCAGGCAGAGTTCTCCGTAAGCCGGTTGTCATCATCCCGCACTTTCATCCGGGGCATCCCGACTACGAGCGCCGAAGCAATTACTGGCTGATGAACAAGTGTGACGCCGTTCTTGCCGATACCGCGTTTGAGCGGAATCATCTCGCAACGCGCGGGGTAGGGCAGGAGAAGATTGCCGTCGTTGGTGTCGGCGTCAATCCCGATGATTATCGGCCCGGCGACATTCAGAAGTTGAGAGCTACGATGGAACAGATATGGGGCGTTCGGGTTGGCGACAAAGTGATTACATTCCTGGGCAGAAAAATGGAGAAGAAAGGTGTCAGCGTTCTCATCGATGCGATCAAAGTGTTGCACGAGCATATTCCGGTGAAGCTCATCCTTGCAGGTCCAGGGTTCGAGTGGTTTAGCGTCCTCTACATGAGCCTCGCTTCGGAGGTGAAATCATTTGTCATCGATGCAGGTGTTCTTACACACGAGGAGAAAGTCGACCTTCTCCATGCAACCGACATCCTTGTTCTGCCTTCGAAATTCGAGTCCTTTGGTATCGTATTTCTCGAAGCATGGGCGTGTGGTGTCCCGGTCATCGGGACGACCGAGGGAGCCGCACCGGAAGTCATCGGCGATGCGGGACTTACAGTTCCCTATGGCGATGTCGCCGCGCTATCGTCGTGCATACGTCATGCTCTTGCCGATCCCTCGAAGCTCCGGCGGATGGCTGAGCAGGGGCGACGGAAAATTCACGAATATCATTCGTGGCAGATGATTGGAGCAAGAGTAGAGAAAGTATTGGAGGGGGTCATAGCATGAGAGTTGTTATTGCGACCGCACAGGTCCCATTCATTCGTGGCGGAGCTGAGATTCTTGCGGAAGGCTTATGTCATGCAATACGTGCAGAAGGGCACGACGCGGAGATTGTTGCTATTCCCTTTAAGTGGTACCCGCCGGGGCGCATCATCGAATATATGCTCGCCTGCAGGCTGATGGACTTAACCGAGAGCAACGGTACGCCCATCGACCGGTTGATCGGGTTGAAGTTTCCCTCATACCTTATTCCGCATCCAAACAAAGTGTTGTGGCTGGTGCATCAGCATCGCACGGCATATGAACTGTGGGACCATAAGTTTGGTGACATGATACATTTTCCTAACGGCAAAGTTGTTCGCGATGCAATCCATCTCGCGGACCAGAAGCATATTCCGGAGTGCAAGGCGATTTACACAATCGCGCAAAACGTCAGCAATCGTCTGAAGTTGTTCTGCGGCATTGATTCATCCCCTCTCTATAGCCCTCCCGGTTCCGCGGAAAAATTCTACGCCGCGGATTACGGTGACTATTTCTATTTCCCCAGCCGGCTCACAACGATCAAAAGGCAAGACCTTGTCTTGCAGGCTCTCGCGAAAACGAAGCAGCCTGTGCGCGTGAAGTTTGCCGGAATAGCAGATCATCAGGCATATGTCTCTTTTCTGCAAGAGACACTCAAGACCCTCAACCTTGGCGACCGAGTCGAATGGCAGGGGAGAGTCAGTGAGGATGAGAAAGTGAGAACATATGCAAACGCGCTTGCGGTAGTCTATCCCCCCACCGACGAAGACTACGGGTACGTTACGCTCGAAGCGATGCTCGCATCGCGCGCGGTCGTTACCTGCCGCGATTCAGGAGGACCGCTGGAGTTTGTCGTCGATGGGCAAACCGGATTCGTGACAGAACCTACTCCTGAGGGGATCGCCGAGGCTTTCGATCGCTTATGGAAAGATCGCTCTCTCGCAAAAAGAATGGGAGAGAACGGGAAGGAGCGCTATGAAAGTATGAACATTCGTTGGGCCAATGTCGTTGATAGGCTGCTCGCATGAAAGTGAACTGGTTCTCACCGTTGCCACCCGCCCGGACGGGAATCGCCGATTACACTGCCCTGGTTTTGCCTGTGCTCGCCAAGCAATGTCACGTTGTTCTTTGGACGAACCAGGAATCCTGGAATATTGAAATCGAGAAGTACGCGGAGGTAAAGTCTTTCAAACCCGAACGCATCGATTGGCGAGAAGTGAACCGCGCTGACGTGACCATTCTCCATATCGGCAATAACCAACCATACCATGGTGCGATATTTGAAGTGAGTCGCCAAGTTCCTGCAACAATGGTGCTTCACGATGTAAGTCTTCACATCTTTGTCGAGCACATGTTTCGCCTCCAGTGGAATGACCTCGACGAGTACTATCGACAAATGTACTACTATTATGGAGAAAAGGGACTGCGCGATGCTGCCACCTTCACAACGGTTCCACATGGAGTGGATTTTGAATACATGTCGTATCAGTATCCGCTCACGGAGTTTGTCATTGGTCGGTCGCTTGGTACCGTCGTCCACACTAGGACGGCGTTCGATGCTCTGAACAAAACGGGCAAGATTCCCTGCATCTACGCGCCACTTCCATATCCGATGATGCCTTCTCGTGTTGCAACCGAAGATCAAAAATGGAGAGTCTCCTCTCCGCAGAGATTTAATCTGATCCTTTTCGGCTTCATCGGCTACAACCGTCGGCTGGATGCCGTTCTGGACGCGCTTGCCGGTTTTCCCGAGCGTGAATCCTTCCATCTTGATATCGTGGGAGAACTGCATGATGAAAAAGCCATCCGCCATAAACTTGAACGGCTAGACTTGAACACTTGCGTCAGTTTGCATGGCTACGTGTCCGAAGCAGAACTGAATCGCTTCTTGTCAAACGCACACATTGCCTTCAACCTTCGTTATCCAACGATGGGTGAGGCGTCTCTCAGTCAGCTTCAAATCTGGTCATACGCGCTCCCTTCGCTTGTTACTCCAATAGGATGGTATGCCGACATCCCGGAAGAGATCGCATGTTTCGTTCGGGTCGACCACGAAGTGGAAGACGTTCTGCACCATCTCGCCGCCTTCCTCAAGAATCCTGCATCGTTCCGGGCGATGGGTGAGCGGGGAAGAGATCTCCTGCGTGAACAACATAACATGGAAACGTACGTCGATTCTCTGCTCGAATTCTCGCAGATGGTCCAGACAGATCCCGCTGCCATTGCACCCCCATTGATAGAAAAGGTCGGCAAGGAATTAAGCGAATGGACCGATGCACGGCTCGGCTATCAGGATATTCGCAGGATAGCAGCGGCAGTCAAAGAACTTGCAGGATAGGGATTGATGACGAAGATGAATTTCTTTGCTATGCTACTCTCTGCTGGAATCTGGCCGGCATTGCCGTTGACCGGTTACCTTATATACGTTCGTATGCCATCACTTGCTCGACTCGAAGAGTACCCTAGGATCACCTTTGTTGCCCTTTTGTCGACGATCGGTATTGTTGTGTGGTCGTTACCCATCCTGGCGATGGCCATGGCAGGTATCTTCACCAGCGTTCCCGTCGGTGTTGTGGGTTGGTTCCTTGTCTTGTATTCTCTATGGCGGTATCGGCGAAGACCTACCATGCAGGCTCGCGCTGCTCATACACCTATCCCCATCATAGACTGGATTTGTACTGGAGGAATAATTCTTGCGGCGATATCATATCTTGCTTTTCCACAGGGAAGTATCAATGGCGAAAGAGATACCGGGGTGTACGCCTCTGAAGGAATATTCATTGCCAACCATGGTACGATGGATGTACCGTATCCGTATTCCCCAGCGGACAGCGCTCTACTCAATCCTGTGTTCGAAGGATTTCCGGGCTTCTATAAGACCCAGCCTACCATGACTATGCAGTTCGCACATCTCTTTCCAGTCTGGCTTGCGGAGGCATACGGATCGTTCGGTCTTGAGGGTTTGATCCGGCTCAATGGGGTGCTTGCGGTTCTTGCTGTCTGTGTCTTCTACGGTTTCTGCGCGAGGGTTATGCCCCGATCGTTCGCTCTGACCGCTGCACTTCTGTTCGCGTTCAATCCCGGCCAGATGTGGCTTGCGCGCGTGACACTCACCGAAATCATGGCGCAGCTCGTTGTCTGGTCAGGACTAAGTGTGTGGTTGCTTGCACTGAACGAGAAGGATGTTGTGCTGGCACGCGTCGCTGGGTTCATTCTTGGCGTGTCAGCAATCGTGCGCGTGGATGGATTCCTCGTCGTGCCTCTTCTGTTCGCAGCCAACGTCCTCTTCCGTTTCACGGCGGGAGAGAATGATCCTCGAACATCGAAGATATGGTTAGCTCTTTACTCATCATTGATACCGGTCGCCTTCTTGGCGCTCGTCTATTTTGTTTTGTTTAGTAATCCATACTTTAGCGCCCTCGCTAAGCAGGTTCGTTTAATCGGTATCATGTCACTTGCCGGGGTACTGGTGCTTCTCATAGTTACTTGGGCGCGTCTGGATCGATTTCGAGTTCGAAAGTTCTCAACAGCAATTATTGTTCTTGGATGCGTTACCATGGTTACTCTCGCTGTGTATGCATATTGGATCCGGCCACATGGAGAGCCGTTCTCGGTCATCAGTTGGCCGGGTCATCCACTGGATGGAACACGCGATTACCGTGAGAACTCGCTGGTCAATCTTGCTCCGTATGTGTCACCTGTCGTCATTTGGCTTGCCGTCGCCGGATGGTGTTTCCTATTCTGGAAAATCATCCAGTCGGTTGAACATACTAAACTCGCGACGGCATTTGTGCTACTGACAGGTTCTTCGCTGGCTTATTTGTGGAATCCGTCGATCGCACCGGATCATTTTTGGGCGATCAGGAGGTTCATGCCCGTAATTATTCCCGGCTTTATTCTCATCGCGGCGCTTGCCGTGCATTTCTTGCACATCCAATTCAGGCAGAAAGTTGCAGCATTCATTCCCACTGCAGTCGCGGCATACCTCCTTGTGTTCACCGTTCTTGCAGACACCCCGCTGTTCTTCGTGGGCGCATCGAAAGGGGATTATTACGACCTGGCGACACTGGCGAACTTACTGCCACCTAATGAGATTGTTTTATCCCATAACGGAACGTCATTCGCCACGTGGGAGACGCCGCTCTTTGCTGTCTTTGACCGAAAGATTGTCCCACTCGATCTCAACTCCCCGACAGAAATTGCTGCTGTCCATTCACTGGTTCGAAAGGCAAACGAATCGTACAAGCCATTACGCTTGCTTCACGAAAGCACATTGCCGAGAGGTCTTGCCGTCTCAGGCGTCAACAATCTCGTCCTTCACCGTTCATATTATGAATCAACGCTGCAGCCCCTCCCACGGAAAGTCGTTGCCGAAGATAAAATCGTTTGGATCTATCAGATCGACTCGCTGTTTGACAGCTACAATAATGTCACGATGGGCTCCGAGCTCGTCTTCGGTGTTCAAGAGAGTGGCTTCGAGGGCACTGAGCATCAGGGTGGGATAGCGACTCGATGGACCAGTGGTTCAGCCAAGCTTTCGATACCGATAGCTCCGCTTCACAAACCGAAATGGCTTCAGCTTGAACTGGACGGCATAGGGCCTCCCGGTCGCAAATTCACGCTCTTCGCAGACTCCGTCGTCCTGACCAACCAAGGGCTTCCCCAGAGCGGATTGAAGGCAATGTATTCTCTTGCCGACGTTCCGTTGCGCGACACATTGACTCTCGATCTTATCTGCGATACATTTGTTCCCAGTACCATCTACAAGGGATCAAACGATGATCGAACGCTCGGTGTGTCAGTGAGGTCAGTTCGTCTTCGAGAGTCTGACTCGAGCTATTCAAGAAACCGCCTGTCGGAGTATCGCTCAGTCATTTTGCCAATCGATTTCTCCGCTGGCGTCACTGTCTCCCCAACAAAAGCATCGCAACTCGCGATTTTTGTGATGAATACAAGTCAAGCAATCTGGCCCGCACCGGCAGATGTCGCTGGTTATGAGGGGAGTGTTCGAATCGGGATCCTCTGGTTCACAAAGGGGGATTCAGTGCGACCTCTCGCGGAAAGCCGTGCAGAACTGCCTTGCAGTCTCTTTCCTTCGGATGAGGTTCAGGTTAGCATCCCGATCACGATCCCTAAGTTTGAGGGCAGGCAGTTGCCACCTGACGAGTATGTGGTGATGATCAGCCTTCTCCAGGAGGGGGTTGTCTGGTTTTACCAAAAAGGCGGCGGGTCATTGAAAATTCCGGTTCGTATTCGTCCGTCATAAGATCCAGACGAAATGCGGTTGCCAAAGGGCCTACCATATAACACATTACAGATTGTTGCACTGCTGCTTGTCTTGATCGCAGGGCTTTGGTACCTTGGGTCCAGCCCGCCCTCGATGACCGGAGATGGTCTCGATTATTTTCATCAACTTCAGTCTCTATTTAATCACTTCTCTCTCGATCTCAGGGAGAAAGACGTAACAGATTTCGAAACAGTGAGAGCGAAATCCAGTTTCGGTCCGCTCAAGGTCGCCAACATGCACTATAATTACCGTCAGACGCCTGATAGTAACTATTACTCTTTTCATTTTTTCACATATCCGCTGGCAGCACTCCCGGTCAAGACACTCCTGCACGCAATCGGATCTGATGAGATGCGGGCGCTTGAGGTTACGAATGTATTATTTATCCTGTTGCTTATGGTTGTTGGTCTAAATACTGAGCGCCACCGGATCTTGTTTCTTCTAACGTTCATAGTTGGGCCGATACTTTGGTATCTCAAGTGGCCGGGTCCCGAGGTGATGTTATATTGTCTCTTCCTGCTTTCGTTGCTTCTATCTCAACAAGGTCGGCACGTGGCTTCATTTTTCTGTGCGGCCATCGCGGCATCACAGTTTATTCTATTTATTCCCTGGGTGTTGATCTTGTTGTGGCGGAATATTCATTTGCTTCGGATCGAGAGGGCATCTGCCAAGCGCTACCTTCTCATACTGGCCGTGACACTGCTTGCTTTTTCCTCACCGTTATGGTACTTTTGGAAGTTCCAGTCATTCAGTCTCCTGGTTTCTGCGGGGGCTGCTCAGAAAGAGTACATTACATCTAGTAAGATTTTGAGCCTTCTCTTCGATTTCAACTCAGGAGTGCTGGTTTTCTATCCAGGATTGATTGTTGGGGTTGTCCTTATTGCACGAAGGGTTACATCAATAGCAATGCTTGGCTTTCTATTCACTATTTTCTATCTGACGGTTTCCACTTCGCAAGTGAACTGGAACTCCGGGATGAATATGATTAATCGTTATTCGCTTATGATTGTGCCGATTGTCCTTTTTTTCATCTACCGTGGGGTAGTATCTCGATCTTTGCTGGATCTTCGCCGCCTCGCGCTCATCTGTGGCTTCTTCATGTTGAACAACGCCTCGTTTGTCTATTCCTCGACCCATAGGTATGCATATACCGAGTTCAGTCCAATTGCGAAATTAGTTATGGCAAAATTCCCCGGTGCCTATAATCCTGAACGAGAAATTTTCTCAGAGCGTGCGCTTCACGCAGAAGTGGATGCCCGATCACCCATTTATTATCCACGATATTTCATTTCGGGAGCATCTGTTAAAATGTTGACGTCGCCAAGTTCAGCCTCGTTCGATCACCTGCAGTACTTTTCTTCTTCACCCGTCGACACTTCGGGCTGGGGGACGTTCATAGATGCCAGCAATGTGACATTCTATCTGAATTTCATCCTCGATCTTCCCGCGCTAGAGAAATTCTGCCTTGGGCGATCGGATAGCGGGAAAGTGTCTGTTGTTCTTCTTCTCGATCCCGGAGTACCAATAAGTGCTCGCGCTGCCATTCAAAGTTTTCAGATCCCTGTTGTCATCTGTAATAAAACCACTGGAGAGGTGGGTGGCATTGGATCCGCACTGAGCTACCATTTATATGATAAGGATGCTCAGCTCGTGAGATTTGAAAACAGGCAATCGGAGTCGTTGCCTATCATTCCCCCAGGAGGGGCGTCTCTCGCGCTGGTAACTGTCGTGAATATTGAAAAGGTGCTCGCACCCTACATTGCCGTAGATATGTTCCAACCAGTTCGTGGCTGGCTCAAGCCCGATATTGTCAACCCATATTCGTTTGAGCGACCATCGAGAACCAAATTGTAATGAAAAACAAGGACGAGCAGACCATGAAACTGATCATCCAGATACCGTGCTACAACGAGGAAGCCACGCTGCCGACAACGCTGCGCGATCTCCCGAAGCAAATTCCTGGCGTCGATGCAATTGAAGTTCTCGTTATCGATGACGGCAGCACCGATCGCACTGCTGAAGTTGCGCAGAGCTGCGGCGTCCACCACATTGTCCGTCTCACGTTCAATCAGGGACTTGCAACTGCCTTCGCCGCCGGTTTGGAAAAGTGTCTCGAGCTGGGTGCCGACATCATCGTCAACACCGACGCGGATAACCAATACCGGGGAGAGGATATCAGGAAACTTGTCCAGCCTATTCTTGAGAAGAAGGCGGACATCGTCATCGGCTCACGGGATATTATGAACATTGGACACTTCTCGCCACTCAAGAAACTGCTTCAGCGCGTTGGCAGTTCTTTCGTGCGGACGATCTCCAACACGAAGATCCCCGACGTCACGAGCGGCTTTCGTGCGTACGATCGCGACGCGGCGATGCGCCTCAATGTATTCTCCGACTTTACGTACACACTCGAAACGCTCATCCAGGCGGGCATCGGCGGCCTTTCTATCGCACATGTGCAAGTCCAAACGAATGAGAAGCTCCGCGAGTCGCGCCTTTTTTCGTCGATGAGTGAGTATGTCAGTCGGTCCCTACTGACGGTTATCCTCATCTACACGATGTACAATCCTCTCCGCGTCTTCACGATGCTGGCGCTCATCTTCTCGGTTCCCGGTGTTGTACTGGTACTTCGTTTCTTCTATTTCTATATCAGTCTGCCACATGTCCAGACCGGTCATATCCAATCACTCATCATCGCTGCCGTCTTGCTTGTCATCGGATTCCAAATATTGTTGTTTGGTCTTCTCTCCGATATCACGGCAAAGAATCGCAAGCTGATGGAGGATGTTCTCATTCGCATCAAGAAGCAAGATCTCGATGCCAGAGGACAACGGCATGGGACATGACAAGGGGCAGGTCGGAGGAAAACTCTCGCCGTTTCTCGAGCGGCAGCGAATTCAGCAAGCGACAAAATTCATCCCGCCCGATGCAACTATCCTTGACATCGGCTGTGGACGTGCAAAGATTCTCGAGTATGCCCCTACAGTTAAATCGTATGTAGGCGTCGATCTGCTGGATAATGTTCTGACGGTCAACCGCCTCCGCTATCAGCAATATTACTTTTACCACGTGAATATTGAGAATGAGCGAATCCCGGTCGATGGAAAATTTGACGTCATTCTCATGCTCGCCATTCTGGAGCATCTCTCTCATCCGGCAAAGACAATCGCAACAATCCTGCCCTATCTTCGTCCGAACGGGAGACTTGTCCTGACTACACCGCATCCGTATGCTGAGGGTATTCATCGGCTCGGTGCCCGTCTCGGAATTTTCAGCCGTGACGCTGCGGAAGAACATACGATGTTCTTTGATGGGAGGTCGCTCCGGCAGCTTGCGAACCAGTGTGGTGCTCGCCTTCTAACATATCACCGTTTCCAATTTGGTCTTAACCAGGTCGCCGTTTTCATGAGGCAGGGAGCGAGTTCATGACGCCTCTATCTACAAAAACACAACTCTCTGACAACTTTGTCTCTGGCAATTTATATGACAAGTATGCATCCAAGAATCCCATTGTCCGATGGATAATGTCGGGCTTTTTTGGGAGCCTTCAGGATCTGCTTCGGAATGTCCCCGCGCGGAATATTCTTGAAGTAGGTTGTGGGGAAGGGGATGTGGGTGATCGTTTGCGTCGTTTGTACCCACGTATACCGTATCGCGGTATTGACGTTGCTCCCGATGTCATCGAAGAAGCAAAAACACGCTATCCCGATCTTCGCTTCGAAATATTTTCAATCTATGATATCGATGAACAGTTTAGCGATGCCGACCTCATTGTTGCACTCGAAGTGTTCGAACATCTGGACGATCCTCACCGTGGGATGACCTCGCTGCTCAAGCTTCCGTTCAAGCACTTCCTGATCTCTGTGCCTCGTGAGCCGTTATGGCGTGTTTTGAATGTTGCGCGAGGAAAATATCTGGGCGATCTGGGAAACACACCGGGGCACCTGAACCACTGGTCGAAGCCTGCTTTTACCGAGTTTCTTTCTGGTTTTCCCTCACTCGAGGTCATCTCTATCAGAAGCCCGCTGCCGTGGTCGATGGCTCTCTGTTCAATTATGTGTGGCGTTGCCTATTTTCATCTCGCATTCTTGTTTATCATAAAGGCGTGGTTTTGTTTGTTGGAAAACATCGGCGTGTATATGCCCTTTTCACAAGGCTACGCGATCATGGGTCGGTCTCAGATCGCCAAGTATCTCCCTGGAAATGTTTTTCATTACGCAGGCCGGATCGCTCTTGCTTCAAAGTATAGTGTGTCAACTGAAGCTACCACGCTGACGACGGGTCTCGAAGCCGGTCTCATCCTTATTGCCGCCGCGTTGATCATCCTTGTGGGCCTTTCGGTGGGAAACATATCCCTTGTTCGTCCGTTTCTCCCGATGAGCAATCTGTCGGGCATCATGTACGGCGCCATTGCAGTTCTTCTCGTTCTACTTGCGGTAAGCGTCATGCTTTCCAAATCTCTTCGCTCGTGGTTCGTTGCTCGCCGTTCGTACCTGCAGACCAAGGGCATCATCTGCGCGTTGTTTCTGTATCTCATCTATTTTGCGCCAGTGGGTTTCGTCATTCATTTTATTCTGCAATCCCTTTGGCCTCTCAACACACTCCCATCATGGATTGAGTTCGCATCAGGGTTCTCCTTCGCATGGGTGCTGGGCTTCGTTGTCCCGGGGGCTTCTGGCGGGATTGGGATCCGTGAAGCCGTGTTCGTCGCCCTCTTCGGCGGGCAGATCGGTCAGGGTTTGGCTGTCGGTGGCGCAATCCTGCTTCGCATTATTACCAGCATCGCAGATGTTGCCACATTTCTTCTCGCTTCCTGGCTTTCCCGCAAGTATCCCGTCTCATAGATTTCCACTACGTTCGCCATTCCCTCACTGCCGGCCTGTGTAAAACTCGAAGCGATCTCTGCGAACCAGCATCGTCTCTATTTTGCCATCACCGGAAATTTCCCTATCTTCAAGCGCCCGATTATGAAGCGCATCCTCTTCATCTCACATAGCTCATCGCTCACCGGCGCGCCCCTTTTGCTGCACGATATCGCTGCGTGGCTGGACCGATCGAAATATCGGCTATCGTTCATTATGAATGAGGAGGGTCCGCTCATCGAGCGTTTCAAGACACTCGGTCCCACAATTCTCGATCCTATCTATCCCGATGAGTTGAAGTACTGGCGTGAGGTGCGGCGGATTGGTTCCAGAGTTCGGCTGCTCAGGGAGATCAAACCCGATCTTGTTTATTGCAATACGATCCATCCCGCTAAGTGGCTGGTGTATGCAAGGCTTCTCGGCATCCCCACACTCACTCATGTGCACGAGCTTTCGATGGGATTTGCAGAGTTGAGTGTCTTCGAACATTGGATCGTGAAGCGTTTCTCACAACAATTCATCGCTGTCTCTGAGGCAGTGGAAAACTACCTTGCAGATGTCCAGAAGATTCAACGCGAACGCATTCATGTTGTCCATGCAGGCATTAACATGCAGCAATTTGGTCGGGGCAATTCGACTCGAGAAATCAAATGTGCACTTGGTCTTGAGAATGAATTCGTGATCGGAACGGTCGGTCGGATCGCTGCGGTGAAGGGCAGTGATCTTTTCATAAAACTTGCATCTCTTCTCAAGCACGCCGTAGGGACGGAAGTCAAGATCAAATTTCTTGTCGTCGGGACAACTGAAGACCGCGAATTCAATCGCATATACAATCGTATGCTCGATGAGGATCAGATACGAAATGATATCATGTTCCTCGAGAACATAAAGAATGTCGCTGAGTACTACTCGATCATGGATATCTACGTATCGACAGCCCGGGAAGATCCTTTTCCTCTCGTGATTCTCGAAGCCATGGCATCGCGCAAAGCTGTTGTGACGTTTGCTGTTGGAGGGATCCCCGAAGCAGTAACGTCGGAATGCGGCGTCCTGATTGACCCACTCGATATCACTGCAATGAGGGACGCCATTCTCAGTTTGATCCATGACCCCAACAAACGTGAGATGTTGGGCACAGCCGCGCGTGCACGGGCCGAGGAGTTGTTTGATCTCTCCCGGAACATTGCGTCGATTCAGCAACTCATTGATTCGACTATTTCTTAGAACCGGATTGCATTTCCTATCGATCATCATCGTTACCCATAATTCCGCCGAAGTGATTGTCGAGTGTCTACGCTCGATCTTCACGCCGGAACAAACCCACGTACCTTTTGAGGTCATCGCAATTGACAATGCCTCAAGGGACGAAACAGTTGTGAGGATTCGTGCGGCTTTTCCCAATGTGGTTCTGCTTGAGAATAAGGTGAACGTAGGATTTGGTGCTGCTGTTAATCAGGGCTTCGCGCGCTCTCGGGGAAAGATTGTATTATTCCTGAACCCGGATACAGTTCTCCAGAATAATTTGCTGAATGATCTGGTGAGCTTTTTTGAAACCCACCCTGTTGCTGCCATCGTCGGTCCCAAGGTAGTTGACCAACTCGGTCTACATCACCCTTCTTGTTGGAAGACGCCGTCGCTGATGACCGTCGCGTGTGAATCCTTTCTGCCATACCGTCTCTCACTCGCTCTTACTACCACCTGCCCGTCCCAGACTGAAGAAGTTCCTATGGTCTCGGGAGCTTGCTTGGCAGTTCGCCGCGAGGTGTTTGAGCGACTGAAAGGATTTGATGAGCGGTTTTTCCTGTATTACGAAGACGCTGATTTCTGTTTGCGCGCGCGGCTGCTTGGATATCATATTTACTTCTTTCCCGCAGCGACCGTCATTCATCGGGTACACCAAAGCTACAATGGGGATCTGAGGAAGTTTTTCCTGTACGTGTACACGAGTAAAATCATCTTTTTCCGGAAACATTCCTCTCGAACCATCGCGCGGATTGTTCGTTGGTTCATCGTTTGTGGCGTTCTTTTACGAATCCCAATCTATGCGTTGTTTGGTGTGTTGACATTGAACAAAGAATTGCTTCGCTTATCAAAATATCATACCTTTGTGCTGCCGAAGTTACTCCGGATGGAATCGTAAATGAATATCGATGCGCTCATTATCGGCGGAGGTGTTATCGGTCTTGCCTGCGCGGCAGAAAGTGCTCAGCGAGGGTATGCGACATTGCTTGTCGAACGGCATGAATCGTTCGGCCAGGAAGCAAGCAGCCGGAATAGCGAGGTGATTCATTCGGGTGTCTATTATCCGTATGGCTCACTGAAGGCGAAATTGTGCGTGGCTGCTAACAACCATCTGTATAAAGAATGTAAGAAGATGGATGTGTGGTATAAACGCTGCGGTAAATTAATTGTTGCCGTGACGGAGAATGAAGTAACAGAGTTGGAGAACTTGTATCGAAGAGGACGGACAAATGGCGTTGAGGAGATAGAGTTGATCGATCAGGGAAAAGTGAAAAAGATTGAGCCGCATATCTCTTGTCGCGCTGCAATTTTTCTTCCGAGCACGGGAATCATTGACTCGCACGAACTGATGAAGGCGTACGTCCACAAAGCGAAAGCACACGGAGTAGATATCGCATTTCAAGTCGAATACCTCGGCGTCGAGCCGAAAGCCGATCGTTATGTTGTTTGTTTGAAAGAAGTTAGAGGTGAGACGGCGAAATTCACAACGCGATTTGTCATCAACGCGGCTGGATTATTCTCCGACCGCGTTGCGGCTTCGTTCGGCATCGACATCGATGCGGCAGGGTACAGGTTGCACCCGAATCGTGGTCACTACTACGCGATCTCTCCATCAAAGAGCCGGTTGGTTTCGAGGTTGGTCTATCCGTTGCCCCACCGGCATCTGGTGGGAGCAGGCATTCACATCACCCTCGATCGAGCTGGTCAATGCCGTCTCGGTCCGGATGCTGAATACATCGACGCCACAACACCTGAAGCAAACTGGTATATGTTTGACGACACCCGACGTGAACAGTTTTATTCGGCAGTTGTGCAATACTTCCCCACACTTGAACGGGAGGATCTATCTCCTGGCCTCGTTGGCGTACGAGCGAAGCTTAAGGGGTCGAATGAAAATGTCCGGGATTTTATTATCAATGAAGAAAGTGACAAGGGTTTACCGGGGCTTGTGAATCTCATCGGAATTGAATCTCCAGGGTTGACCTGTTCTGCTGAAATCGCACGAGAAGTGTTCCACAAACTCGAGATCTACAAATAATACAATCAGGGAGCTAAAACGGAATGCCCTTCACATTTAAAGAGCTTGAAATTCCAAATGTTATTCTCATCACTGCCGTTCTCTTCGCGGATAGTCGGGGTTCATTCATTGAAACGTATAAACGCTCGGAATTCGTTAAGGCCGGAATTCGCGAACACTTTGTTCAAGATAATCAATCTCGTTCAACACGAAATGTCTTGCGTGGACTCCATTACCAGAAAGATCCACAATCTCAAGGTAAACTGGTTCGGTGCATGAAAGGAAACATTTTCGACGTATGTGTGGACTTACGCAAGTCATCAAAATTCTTCGGCAAGTGGATAGGCATAGAGCTGTCGGAAGAGAACAATAAGATGCTGTATGTTCCGCCATCGTTTGCGCATGGCTTTGTGGTCCTGAGCGATGAAGCTGATGTTTCGTACAAGTGCACAAAGGAATATGCAAAAGGATTGGATCGCGGGATCATCTGGAACGATCCCACAATCAATATTTCATGGGTGATTGCCAATCCGATTGTCTCGGACAAGGATCGAAGCCATCCGGTCCTCAAAGACGCCGACTTGAATTTTTCATGAACGTTCAAGAAATCGTTTCCGCCGGACGTATGAAGTTGAGATCAGACAACACGCCGCTGGTTTCAGTCATTATTCCCGTGAAGAACGGGGGAGCAACACTTGATGCCTGTCTCCGATCTATCAGGCGATCGTACTACAAGAACATAGAAGTGGTTGTGGTCGACGACCATTCGACTGACGAGACAGTCGAGGTGGCACGCCGCCACGATTGCACGGTGTTGGAGGTTGCGGATGGTCATGGAGCGAATCATGCGCGCAACTTCGGGGCGCGCCAAGCAAAAGGAGATATCTTCGTGTTCATTGATTCCGACATCGTCGTTTCACGTGAGACAGTACTCGGCATTATCGAAACTCTCGATGAAGAATCCATCGATGCTGTGGTTGGGATTTACACTGCAAAGCATCGTCATGAATCCTTTGTCAGCCAGTATAAGAATCTTTGGATTCGATATTCATATATCAAGAGCCCGCCGGCGATCGACTGGCTCTTCGGGGCGATCTCAGGAATCAAGCGGCAAGCGTTTGAACGGTTAGGGGGGTTCAATGTGAAGCTTCTTGCTCGTCATGGTCACGACGACATCGAGCTCGGGAAGCGGTTTGCCCGCGCCAACTTAAATATCGTCTTGAATATGGATATCGAAGTTGAGCATCTGAAACAATACACCATGACATCCTTCATCAAAAATGAATTTCACCGCAGTGCTGGGTTCGCAGAGCTTGCCGTACGGTTTGGGGAGGCAACTCAATCAATGACGCAGGGTTTTGTGAATGTATACCCTGGGTTTATTCTGTCGGTCTTGTTTTCAGTGATTGTGTTGGCTGTTCTCTGTGCAAGCGCTGTCGGATGGATCCCACGGTGGCATGCTGCCAGTATGGTGGGGTGTTACTTACTTCTCAATATACGCTTCTTGAATTACCTCGAACAAGTGCGTGGGCTGTTTGCAATGATCGTGATGATCCCGTTTCTATTCCTTGATCATCTTGTATGTTTCGTTGGAAGCGCGGTGGGTCTTTTGAAAGGATTGGGTGGGAGAAAGAAAAATGCGAACAACGGATAGCGTATATCATAACATTCGTTATCGCAGATGGGGAGAATGGTTTTGGGTTTCATGGACGGATTTCCTATATTTACCAAGGAACATTTTATGGCAGAACCACTCGTTCATTCATCCCCGCATGCCCTTATCATCAATGAGATCTTCCACAGCATCCAGGGCGAATCGAGCCATGCGGGACGACCATGCGTATTCATCCGCCTTACCTACTGCAACATTCGGTGCTCTTACTGCGATTCTGCTTATGCCTTCTATGAAGGCAAGGAGATGTCCATTGATTCCATTATTGATATCGTGCGTGCCCATAACTGCAAGCTTGTCGAGGTGACAGGAGGAGAGCCGCTCTTCCAGGCGAACGTCCACGAATTAATGACCCGCCTTTGCGACGACAAGTTTGAGGTATTGCTCGAAACGGGAGGAAGTCTGGATATCAGTGGGGTCGATACTCGTGTTAAGCGCATCATTGATTTCAAGTGCCCTTCAAGCAACATGATGAAGAAAAATTTATGGGAGAACGCCACACGCTTGAAGGAGGGTGACGAGGTGAAATTCGTGATCGGCGATCGGGAAGATTACGAATGGGCTAAAGAGATGATCCACCAGTATGAGCTTCGTAACCGTTGCCCGATTCTGATGTCTGTCGTGTTCGGTGCGCTCGATCCAGTAGTGCTTGCAGAATGGATCCTTCAGGATAAACTCGATGTTCGTTTTCAGCTGCAAATGCATAAGTACATCTGGAGTCCGGAGACACGTGGAGTGTAAAAGGTCATTGTCGAACCCAAGGGAGTGATGTTCGATTTTTCATGAGTCTTGCCCGCGACAGAGATCTTCAATCATGCGTATGACCAATCCTAACGCACCAACATGAAATCTGATCTTACCATCGTCCTTGTGAGCGGTGGGATGGATAGTTGCGTCACAGCCGCTGTTGCGCACCAACAGTTCGAACTGGCATTTCTCCATCTCAACTACGGGCAACGCACTGAGCGTAGAGAGCTCCAGGCGTTCCATGATATTGCTGATCATTATCATGTCCATGATAGACTTGTCGTCAGCATCGAACATCTGAAACAGATAGGAGGTTCAAGTCTAACTGACGAAACTGTTGAGATTCAAAAGGCTGATATTCATCGGAGAGAGATTCCGACTTCATACGTGCCTTTTCGAAACGCCCACATTCTCTCGGTGGCGGTCAGTTGGGGTGAAGTGATTCGCGCGCGAAAAATATTCATTGGAGCCGTGGAAGAAGATTCATCTGGTTACCCTGACTGTCGACGCGAATATTATGAAGCATTCAACAACGTGATTGCTCTCGGAACCAAGCCGGAAACTCATCTTGTTATCGACACGCCTATCATCAATCTAAAGAAGTCGGAGATTGTGCGCCTTGGCGTGGAACTGCATGCGCCGTTGCATCTCACATGGTCGTGCTACGCGCGTGAAGATATTGCCTGCGGAGTGTGCGACAGCTGCGCTCTTCGACTCCGGGGTTTCCAAATTGCCGGCGTGGAGGATCCTATCCCCTATTCTATAAAACCTTCATATTCATAGGTTTTTCGGAGATTTTAAACCTTCCTCTGTAAATTGTTTCAAACGTAATGTGATTTATTTGGTACATCACTTGACATTGACATTTTTTTTTTCAACTTTAGTTGCGATTTTTTATAAAGAAAGTAAGTAAATCAGGCACTAAATATCGTTCACATCATCAAGGAGCCATATGAACCTTAAGTTACAAGCTTTCTTCGTGTTTGTTCTTATCGTGGTATGCACGACACTTGTCTCATCACAGACCCCGCCTGCACCAACCAACTTAACAGCATTTCCCGGGTTGTTCGGTGGAGTTGCTCTCCATTGGGACAGTACTAGTGATGCAAACGGGTATTTCATTTATAAGGCCGTTGATGATTCTCCATTCCGTCGCATTGCCGACACGCGTCATAGGGAGTTTCTCGATTGGTATGTCTATCCGGGTCATTCCTATGCATACTTCGTGACCGCTTTTAATTTGAGTGGAGAAAGTTCTCCGAGTGACACAGCGACATTTACACTCGATCAAAATCCGCATGAGGGCCGAAAGGTCATCACCGGCAAGGTAACCGACGACAGTACGGGTTTGCCGCTCCGTGAGGCGGTTGTGAGAGTTTTCTCCCAGGGGGGACTCTGGAGCCAGGCAACGCATACTGATACAGGTGGCGTCTATTGGGCTGCACTTGACAGCGGAGACTATTTGGTGAGAGCCGAGAAGTACGGCTATTTCCCAGAGTGGTTTGATAATGTCCACCGTGTCGATAGTGCTACAGTCATTGCGTTACATCAAGATACTGTCGTGACGGCGAATTTTGGTTTGCAGCCGTTGCCACCGCTTGTGCCGATAACGGTTACCGGTACAGTGACAGACAGTCTCAATGGCCAGCCGTTATCAAATGCATTCGTTCTTTTCTTAAGACCGCATCGATGGCTGCGAGAGATAGAAATTTTGACCGGATTGTTCGGTGGATTTCCGTTTGAGCGAATCGATCTTCCCGAGATTGGTCGGCTACACGGTGTCGTATGGATCGGCAGAACAGATTCATCGGGCAATTACAGCGCGCATGTTGTTGCTGGCTTAAGATATATTGCCCTTGCGTTCAAGCCTGGATTCGTTCCAAAGTTCTATGATAATAAGCATACACCGTTGGAAGCGGATCGGCTGTTCCTGACGCGCGATACTTCAGGTATCAATTTCAGCCTTGTACCTAATCCTCTTGCAGTGAATACACTCTCCGGTGCAGTCACCGATTCTAACGGTACAGGCATTCCGTCGCATGTTATTCTGCTGCGCAGAACGATTTTAGGTCGTCTGCCCGTGCGTTTCAGAATGACCGACTCAGTCGGGAACTATACGTTCTATCATCTCACAAATGGGACTTTCTATGTGAAGGCAATCCCAGTAGAAGCTTATGCCCCTGCATGGTATAGTGCCGCGGGTTGTGGTGTCGCGAATTGGCATAATGCCGATAGTATCCAGGTCACTGGAGATGTAAGTGGGATTAATATCTGTGTTGTCCCGGCTCCTCATGGTGGTTTTGCGCGCATCGCAGGGGAGATATCTCATAATCCTGGTAATCTTGCTCAAGTTTCACCGGCAGAGGGTGTGACGGTTTATGCAATTTCTAATACAACTAATCAAGTTGTCGGCTATGATGTGAGCGAAAGTGATGGTTCCTACTCTATCGAGAATTTACCCGCCGGAACCTATAACATCGTTGTCGATAAAGAAGGGTATGGCTCATCCAGCCCGCCGACGTATACGGTCGATCAGAACAATAATTACGAAGTGAATAATTCTTCGATTATTATTACGCCTGAAACGCCCCTCTCGGTTGGTGAGAATGGACAGGCTGTGCCCCGCCAGTTCCGACTCGATCAGAACTATCCAAACCCATTCAACCCCAGCACACAGGTCCGTTACGATGTTGCTAAGGTGAGCCTGGTGAGTATGAAGATCTATAACCTGATCGGACAAGAAGTTGCGGTTCTTGTGAACAACACTGTCGAACCGGGAACATATACCGTTCGGTGGAATGGACGTGACGGTAATGGCAGGCTGGTCGGGAGCGGAATCTACTTTGTCAAATTCCTTGCGACTCCAACTGATGGTTATTCATCTTCTTACTCTCAAGTTCGGAAGATGATCATGATGAAATAGGGAGTTACAAGCGAACGGATCAAGGATTGTTGATCTGAATATGTCGAGGGCGACCGAATGTGTCGCCCTCGTTATTTTTGGCCCCAGTCCATATAGCAGGGTGTTGGGAAAGCTTTTTGTTGGTGGGTTAGATATTTTCTGAAGGTCCGAAGGTATCGACGGGGAGGATGCCTGCCTCGCCTTTTGATTCAGTTTTCCAACATTCCATTTAGTAACTGACGTTACGCAGGAACGACCACTATTGCCGGTAACGGCATCGTCTTACTGAACTCATCCTCCCCCCTTGCCCTCCCCTCGACGAGTCGAGGGGGGGTGGGGTGGGGGTTGAGTCCAATCGGTGCCGAAGATACTGCAACAGCACGATGTTTGCGCAACATCATTTAGTAGCATAAACAGTAAGTGACCAGAGAGGAATATATTACTGATTGGGAGGTAGAGATTTCCTTCTCGGGAAGATGCTTAAAAAAACTGGCTGCGAAATGCTGGAAAGAAACCTCATTTTGTACAAAATACATCGTGGGTGAGATTTTCCTTTTCTGGCACATGCCTTGCCTTTATATCAGGTGGCAAATGAAAAGACTTCGAATTCTTAACACACTTATAACCAATTAACTTTTGGGAGAAATGCAATGGGTCAACAGCAGCTTTTACTCATCATCCTCGGCGTTATCGATTGTCGGTATCGCCATCGCAGTTGGTATTTCACAGTTTGGCGCCCATAGCACGCAGGCTAACAAAGACGGTGTCACGTCGAGCCTTGTGAATCTTGGCGCAAATGCTTATCAGTATCGGATTCGTCCCACCACAATGGGTGGTGGTAGCAACTCATACTCCGGTTATACGATTCCATCGAAGATGGCATCAGATGACAACGGCACATACACGTTGACATCAACGTCAGCTACAACGTGCGTCTTGAAGGGTACCTCATCCGTTGATGGTTCTTGGTCAGCAACCTGTACGGTGGACTCGGTTGGTAAGACAACCATCGCATCCACCGGTTGGTAAACGATCTGAGTTATAATCAAATAATAC
>JACOSX010000045.1 GCA_016178625.1 Ignavibacteria bacterium | reverse complement strand
TCCATACGAGATCATGAAGAAGCTCGGTCAGCTTGGTTTTCTTGGCGTGATGTTTCCTGAATCGTACGGCGGGGCGGGATTTGGTTACCTTGAGTATATCACTATCATCGAAGAGATTTCTAAGGTTGATCCCTCCATTGGATTGAGCATCGCCGCACACAATAGCTTGTGCTGTAATCATATTTACACCTTCGGAAATGAACAACAGAAGCGAAAGTACTTGTCTGACCTTGCAAGTGGACAGAAGATCGGTGCGTGGGCGTTGACCGAACCGACTTCCGGTAGCGACGCCGGCGGGATGTTAACGATTGCAGCTCGCGATGGCGATTCATACATCCTGAACGGTAGTAAGAACTTTATCACGCATGGAAGCGTTGGTGATATCACGGTCGTGATGGCGAACGCCGAGAAAAGCAAAGGGAAAAAGGGAATCAGCGCGTTCATCGTTGAGAATACAACGCCCGGTTTCATTGTGAGCAAGAAAGAAAACAAGCTTGGTATGCGATGTTGTGATACCTCTGCGCTTGCCTTCGATAATTGCCGCGTGCCCATAGAAAATCTCTTGGGGGAGGAAGGGACAGGTTTGTCTCAGGCGCTCGCAGTGCTCGATGGTGGGCGCATCAGCATCGCTGCGCTCGCACTCGGCATTGCGCAAGGTGCACTCAATGCCAGTCTGAAATATTCTAAAGAGCGGAAACAATTCGGCAAGCCTATCGGAGAATTCCAGGCGATCCAATGGAAGTTAGCCGACATAGCAACACATATAGAAGCAGCCCGCTTGTTAACGCAACGCGCGGGTTTTTTGAAAAATCTCGGGAAAGATGTTACCCTCGAATCGTCGATGGCGAAATACTTTGCCAGTGAAGTTGCGGTTCAAGCCACCAATGAAGCAGTGCAAATCCATGGTGGCTATGGCTTCATTAAAGATTTTCCCGTTGAGAAACTCTATCGCGACGTAAAGCTTGTAACAATTGGTGAAGGAACTTCTGAGATCCAGAAAATGATTATTGCTAAAGAGCTTCTCCAATCATAGAACTATGACCCACCGAACATGACAAGAACGACACTCGCGAGTATTGTTGCGATACTGTTCATCGTATCCGGTGCCACAGGGTTAATCTATCAAGTCGTTTGGTTCAAATATCTTTCGTTGTTTCTTGGCAACACCACGTATGCGCAAGCTGTTGTCCTTGCGACATTCATGGGTGGGCTTGCGATCGGTGCATCGGTGTGGGGACGTCGCGTAGACCGTGCGAAACAGCCGCTTGTCCTTTATGCCATCCTTGAGATGGGAATTGCTGCGTATTGTTTGCTGTATCCTCTCATTCTCACACTCGTAAAGAACCTCTTCATCAGCTTTGCGATATCCCATGACCTTCCGAGTGATGGAAGCGCGGTGCTCTTCCTGAAAATCCTTGCCAGCCTCTCGACGCTTCTTCTTCCAACAGTCCTGATGGGCGGGACGCTGCCCGTGCTTGTGAAATTCCTTTCCGAGCGAATCGAAGAATCCGGCAAAACGGTAGCGAAGTTATATTTCCTCAACAGTTTCGGCGCGGTGCTCGGCTCAATGCTCGGAGGGTTTTTCTTCATTCAATCACTCGGGCTGAACGTAACGATTTTCCTTACTGCTGTGTGTAACCTCCTCATCGGTTTTATCGCACTTGTTATTAGTAGAAAGATTTCCATAAAAGCGCAAGCTGGGTCATCATCCGCTGAGGACGAGACCCCCTCGCGCGTGTTTACTTCGAGCCAGATTACTCTCGCCGTCGTTGTTGCGGGAATTTCCGGAGTTGCCGCAATGATCTATGAAGTTGCGTGGGTGCGACTGTTGATTCCCGTTCTTGGTTCGTCGACCTATTCCTTTACACTGATGCTTGTAGCGTTCATCTCCGGCATTATCATCGGGAGCTGGCTGGTCGCGCGGTACATCCATCGGATAAATAATCTGTTCGGCTTTCTCGCGAGTTGCCAGATCGGCGTTGCTCTTTCCTTGTTAGTTACCCTACCGATTTACGGACGCATCCCATACTACTTCTGGCACGTTGCGCACATTCTCACACGGTCCAACTCGACCTATCCGATCTTTCTCTCAATTCAGTTCTTGTTCGGATTCTTCATCATGCTGATTCCAACAATATTTCTCGGTATGACGCTTCCTGTTGCCAGCCGAATCGCCTCCCGTACTATCCAAGTCCTTGGTCGGTCGATTGGAAATGTCTTCTCAGTGAACACACTCGGCACAGTAGTCGGTTCTCTTGCTGCGGGATTGATGCTTATCCCTGCTGTAGGTGTAAAGCATACGATTGAAATCGGACTCGTACTGAACCTTATTGCAGGCATTATCATTTTGATGGCAGACGTACTTAGACCCACGTGGAAGAAAGTGACTATCTTATTCACAACGGTTGTTGTAGGTGGAATGTCGCTCGTGATTGTGCCTGAATGGAATAGGCTGTTCATGATCACGGGGGTTTTCCGACAAATCAATCGGAACGCCGAGCCGCCGCCAAGCTTTGCAGCGTTTTCATCAATATATGCACAGGACGACCTCCTTTATTATAAAGAGGGGGCCTCCGCGACAGTTGCGGTTCTCGAAAGTCGGTACGCGAACACCAAGCAAAATGTTCTCCTCGTTAATGGAAAACCTGACGCGTCATCGAGAGCTGATCTCCCGACGCAGGTACTTCTTGCTCAATTGCCGCTTGTTTTCCATCCGCGCGCGCAAGATGCCCTCGTCATCGGGCTCGGAAGCGGCGTGACGGTCGGTAGTGTCCTCACACATCCCGTCCGATCAGTTGATTGCGTGGAAATCTCTCCCGAGGTTGTGGAAGCATCAGTTCATTTCAATCATGTCAACAATCATCCGCTGGAGGATCCACGCACACATTTGCATATCGATGACGCGCTTTCATTTTTGAAGCTGACAAATAAAAATTATGATGTCATCGTGAGTGAGCCATCGAATCCATGGATTGCAGGTATTGGAAGTCTTTATACGCGAGAGTTTTTCCAAAAGTGTCGTGAACGGTTGAATCCCGGCGGCTTGATGGTGCAGTGGTTTCACCTTTACGAGATGGATGACGAAACGTTCAAGCTTGTTGTGCAGACATTTCAGTCGAGTTTCCAATCGGTTACGGTATGGCAGTCCATGACGATGGATGTTATACTGATTGGATCGGAAAAACAGCCGACGCTCGATATGACGGCCCTCCGAGAGAAGTTGAATCAACTTCGGATCAAGCAGGATATCGAACGTATCCGGATTGCCGACCCGGTTGTTCTTCTCTCACTGCAAATGGTGTCGCAGGATCGACTCAGTGAATACGTCGGCTACGGTGAAATGAACACCGAAGACCTCCCGCTGCTTGAGTACTGGGCGCCGCGGGCGTTCTTTGTCAACAAAGGTGTCAGGGACTTTTCACGGTTTGATGAGCGCCTGAACGGTGGATCGGGCACGATTCTCCTCCAGAAATATAAGGAACAATTCGGACTCTCTGATGAGGAGAAACGATCGATTGGAACTCTCCACACTACAGCGGATGGTGGAAATAATCAACTCGGCTATTCGCTACTCCAAGATTACCTGCACAATCATCCTGAAGAAGCACTCGCCGTTGAACTGTATTCTGATGCCTGCGCACGCCTCAATAGACGTGATGAGGGATTGGACTATTTGAAACGCCTCGCAGTACTTCGGTCGAATGATCCAAACGTCCTCGAAAAATATGCCACGGTGAAGTATCAATCTCTTCATTCGATCATGAGCGCGATCGCCCCAATCAGTATCGCCGAACCCGAGAGCCTGCTCAAGCGGTGCGTTGAGCTTTCGGCTGATAGCGTCGATCGATTCCGCATTGAACTCGGCGATATGTATCTCGATGTGTGCCGTTACCCAGAAGCTGTGAACAATTACCGGCGCGCACTCGAAATTCGTGAAGGACATGAGTTTACTCAGAGAATTCCGCAAGACCTCCTGCTGTACAAATATGCGACCGCCCTTTCATACGCCGGTGATGATCGTCAGGCGATAGCGTATGCTGTGCAAGCGTATGCACTCAATGCTGACAATCTCGAAGCGAAAGATTTAGCATATGCACTCTACATGAAAAAAGGGTCTGGCGGCGATTCCACCGTCAAGTAATACGAGACCTATCGCGATAAATAATTATGGCAAGTATCGGAAAAGAAGTCACGCACGATCTTACCTTCCATAAGTACGAAGACAACCTCAAGAACATGTTGCGCGTTCTCAGTGCGAAAACCGACACTGTGAAGCTCGGTGGCGGAGAAAAGGCCATCGAGAAACATCACAAGCGGGGCAAACTCACTGCACGCGAGCGGATTGAGAAGTTGATCGATCCTGGAAGCATGTTTCTTGAAATCGGACTCTTCACAGCGTACGGCATGTATGAAGAGTATGGTGGGGCGTCGTCGTCGGGTACGGTCTTCGGCATCGGAAAAATTCACAGCCGGGATGTCGTCATTGTGGCAAACGATGCGACGGTAAAAGCCGGCGCATGGTTTCCGATCACGTGTAAGAAGAATCTCCGCGCGCAAGAGATTGCAATGGAAAATAGACTTCCGATCGTCTATCTCGTTGACTCCGCCGGTGTGTTCCTGCCGCTTCAAAGTGAAATCTTTCCAGACAAAGAACATTTCGGTCGCATTTTCCGCAACAATGCGGTCTTGTCGTCGATGGGTATTCCACAAATCGCGGCGATTATGGGACCATGTGTTGCCGGTGGAGCGTATCTGCCCATCATGAGCGACGAGGCGCTGATCGTCGACAAAACCGGAAGTGTGTTTCTCGCCGGTCCGTTTCTTGTGAAGGCTGCCATCGGTGAAGATCCGGATATTGAAGAGCTTGGTGGGGCGGAAATGCACTGCGAGATCAGCGGCGTCACCGATTATAAAATGCCGAACGATGAGGTCTGTCTACAAACCATCCGCAATATCATCGAGAAGTTCGGAAGTAATCCGAAAGCAGGATTTGATCGGATTGCGTCAAAACCTCCGGTATTCGATCCGGCGGAAATCTATGGGCTGATTCCCGACGACCGAACAAAACCGTACGATATGTACCAGATTCTCTCGCGCATCGTCGATGCCGGAGAATTCGATGAGTACAAGGCAGGCTATGGGAAAACGATTATCACGGGTTATACGCGCGTCGATGGTTGGGCAGTAGGCATTGTCGCTAACCAACGATCTGTGACAAAGACGAAACGTGGCGAGATGCACGTGGGTGGTGTCATCTATAGCGAAAGCGCCGATAAGGGCGCCCGCTTTATTCTGAATTGTAATCAAAAGAGAATACCTCTTGTGTTTTTTCAGGACGTCACCGGATTCATGGTGGGAACCAGGGCGGAACAAGGCGGCATTATTAAAGATGGGGCGAAAATGGTGAATGCGGTCGCGAACAGTGTTGTTCCTAAATTCACGTTCATCGTCGGTAACAGTTATGGTGCCGGCAACTATGCAATGTGTGGCAAAGCGTATGATCCGAGGCTCATCTTCGCTTGGCCCACAGCGCAGATTGCCGTTATGGGCGGAAAACAAGCGAGCGAGACCTTGTTGAGCATACGGTTGCAGCAAATGTCTGCCAAGGGAACTCAGATATCCAAGGAAGAACAGGAGAAGACGCTAAAGGAAATTTCAGATCGATACAACAACGAGCTTGATCCACTCTTTGCGGCTGCCCGATTGTGGATCGATGGAATCGTCGACCCCCTCGAGACGCGCCAGGTGATTTCTCGCGGCATCGAGATTGCTTCGAACAATCCTGCCATTCCACAGTTCAATCCGGGAGTTATCCAGGTGTAACGAATGAAACGCGCGCTGGTGATAGTAGTGGTGATGGTATGTTATGTTACAGCCGTACCTGCCCAGGTAACGAGTGACGGATCAGATTCCTTATCATCATTTTTCCAGTTCGATGACCCCCCTCCATTGAGTTGCTTGTTCACGTATTTTCCTCCGTTCTTTATTGAACACGGGATCGAGCTGAAATGGTTTATTCGTAGCAAGACATTTAGGAAAATCCGTGAACGCTATGGTGATCCTCGCGCTGTAGACGCAATCTTTATTCGTGCAATGCAAATGACAAACAATAACACAGCAGTATCGTTGCTTCTTGCAACGATAGCGTGTATGGATCATCAGATCGTTGGACTCAAAGCCCCGATCTTTGCTCTCTATTTCCCACTCTCGAATGAGTCAGAGCAAGAATTTAATCGTCGCATGAGAAACCTTCCCGCTCAATTATACAAAGACACACCCTCAACTCCTTCCGGTGACCGCGACAAGCTCCAACATTTTTTTGGCTCAACGTTCTTGACGTTCGTCTTTGAATCACGTCAGCCGGCGGAGCGCATCGGGGATTTCATCGAGCAAGGTGAAGATGCTTTCATCGTCGATGGGGTCCTCGACGATCGCGATATACGGGCAAACCGTCAGGGGCAGGAATTCGGACTTGCGCTCCTCGACGACAATCACAGATTGCCGTCGGATTTCTTAAAGTACGAGCTTGCGGGAGTATCACTCAGAGACTCGACGCAGTTTACTGATCAACCAACCTGCTCCGGAATCTGGTAATGCGTACCATCCTTGTTGTTGATGATGAAGCAAGCGTGCGTGATTCTATCAAAATGATCCTTGAGTATGAGAAATATTCTGTCATCTTTGCTGAGAATGGTGCGAAAGCGCTCTCGGTATTGAAAGATCGTTTCGTCGATGCGGTTCTGCTTGATATCAAGATGCCTTCCGGCAAGGATGGGATCGAAGTACTGCGGGAAATCAAACAGACGACCGCTCGGCTTCCGGTGATCATGATCTCCGGGCATGGCACGTTCGAAACGGCAGTCGAAGCAACCAAGCTCGGTGCATTCGATTATCTCCCGAAGCCACTCGATCGCGACAAGGTGTTAATTGTCCTGCGCAATGCCCTTGAGCAACATCAGCTAGCAGGTGAAATATTGCAGCTGCGGGAGAAAGAGCGTATTATCGGTGACAGCCCGAAAATGAAGGACATCCTTAGCATTATCCATCGCGTCGGGCCGACTGAGGCACGCGTCTTGATCACCGGTGAGAGTGGAACGGGAAAAGAATTGATCGCCAAAGCGATCCATCGCGCGAGTAAGCGTGCAGCGATGCCCATCGTGGAAGTCAACTGTGCGGCAATTCCCTCCGAATTGATCGAGTCTGAATTGTTCGGACACGAGAAGGGTTCATTCACAGGCGCGACAGCACAGCGTATCGGAAAGTTTGAACACGCAGACGGCGGGACCATCTTCCTGGATGAAATAGGAGATATGAGCATGCAGGCGCAGGCAAAAGTGTTACGCGCACTTGAGGAGGGAAAAATTGAGCGTGTTGGTGGCAGTACCATTATCTCTGTGGATGTAAGAGTCGTCGCTGCAACGAATAAGAACTTGACAGAAGAAATACAGAGAGAACGATTCCGAGAGGATCTCTATCATCGCCTCAACGTGATACCGATCCACATTCCACCGCTGCGTGATCGAAGGGAAGATATCCCCCTCCTCATCGAAGCGTTTATCGAAGAGACGTGCACGAGGAACGGTATTGCGAGAAAGACCATGTCTGATCGAGCGGTTCAACTGTTGATGGGTATGGAATGGAGTGGAAATGTTCGCGAGCTTCGGAATATAGTGGAGCGACTTATCATTATGTCCAACACACGGGTCATTGAAGCGGATGATCTTGATGTCCTCGCATTCCCGCGGCGCGATGCTGTGGATGACATTGTTCAGACAAGTCAGTCTTTCCAGGAATTCAAAGATCGGGCAGAAGCGGCATTCATTAAGCATCAGCTCAAACTGCACAACTGGAATGTCTCAAAGACTGCTGAAGCGTTGGAGATGGAGCGGAGCCACCTCTACACGAAGATCAAGAAGTACGGGTTAGAACGTGAGCGTGGAACCGACGAAGATGGGGAACGTTAAACAGTAGGACAGTCCCAAAGGATAGTAAGGGAATCTTGTCGTACCATATGGGAAAAAAGAAAATGAAAGACATCTCCAACAGACAGAAACCTATCGTGAAGCCGAGGGAGAGCTGGCAGAAATATCAGATCGGGCAGAAGAAGATCGATTGGCAGCGACACAACGTAAAGAAGGTTTTGCCACCTTCGAAGAGGAAAACCCCTGCTTGATCGCTATTCGCTAATTTGCTGGTGGAGCAGGCTCGTGTGGCACATCGAACATTTTGCGTTTGCGCACCGCTTCGTACATCACCAGCGCACCGGCGACAGATGCGTTGAGCGATCCTACTTTTCCATAGAGAGGGATCTTTACAACGAAGTCGCATTTCTCCTTCACGAGTTGGCGAATACCTTTTCCCTCATTGCCAATGACAATCGCAATTGGAGTTGAGTAGTCCACATCGGTGTACAATTTCTCCGCCTCGCCGTCTGTGCCGATGATCCAAAATCCCTTTTGCTTGAGATCGTCAAGCGTATTTGCAATATTTACAACCTTTGCAACCGGAAGATATTCGCTTGCGCCGGACGATGTCTTTGCGACAGTCTGGTTCACTGAGGCAGCATGGTGCTTAGGTATCACGATCCCATGGATTCCAGCGCACTCTGCCGTGCGGATGAGCGCGCCGAGGTTCTGCGGGTCTTCAATCTCGTCCAGAATGAGAACGAGTGGCGGCTCGTTGCGTTTCTGGGCAACGGCTAAGATATCATCGAGTTCAACATACTCCTTTGTTCCAACGATCGCCACGACGCCCTGGGTCGTCGTGTCGCTCACAAGTTCACGGAATTTTTGTTTGCCAACTTCGACAAATGGCACGCGATTCCGTTTTGCCATCGTCTTGATTTTTTCGATTGCATTCCCCTTCACTCCTGCGAGGATAACAACCTTCTCGATGATTGTGCCGGCTTTAAGAGCTTCCATCACAGGATTGCGCCCGGCGATGATGTTGGCTGTTGGTTTTCGGTCGTGTATAGCCCGCAGTCGCGGTTGTTCTTCTAACGTTCCGGTCTCTTCAAACATATTCTACCTCACAGTATATGGTCATTGTATTGGATTGGTTTCATGCATTGTCACGTTTCGTCGTTCCCATCGTTTCTCGAGGTGTCTCCCAATTATAAAGGCAAGAATCCCTCCAAGAAAGAGATAGAGTTCCCCCCATTGATCGCCGTAGACGCCGGTGACAAACGCGATCATCAGCGCGGCGATTCCCAGAGCTTCAAGTAGTTTCGGGAGTATATTTGTTTTGAGCTTCATTGTTGAATCGTGGGCGAAGCTATCCTCAATTTCTTAATCAATTCTTGTTCTGGTACACGGTACTGAAATGCAAACTCTTTATTAAAATACACAACGGGGATTCGTTCCTTAAATTCCTCATAATTTTCGTCACCTTCTTGGATCTTGATGATTCTCAGTTCAAATGGATACACCCTCTGAATATCCGTGAGAACGTTCATTGCAATGTCACACAGATGGCAGTCCTCTTTCGAAAACAACTCTACAAGAATCATTGGATAGATACTTCTCCTTGCCGACGCTTTACCAAGACCCGATGTCCAACGATCCCCACAATGACGATGATGATCGCAATCAGTTGTGCTTCTGAAAGCCCGAAGAACAACCGCGGATTCAAGCGGATGAACTCGATGAGAAATCGTGCCCCGCCGGAGAGCATAAGATAATACATAAAGATCGTTCCGTTGGGATATTGTTTTTTTCGTAATTTCCACAATATAGAGAACAAAACTATTGCGATTAAAAATTCATACAGTGGTACCGGATGGACGGGAAGAGTATCTGGGACAACGCCATTAACGCCATATTTTTGAATGACTTCGGGGAACTCTCGGAACGCCACTGAGGGGGGATATGTTCCGCTCGAATAAACCGCAGCCCACGGCAAGGTTGTGGGCATCCCGTAATCACCGTCGCCGGCGAGATGGCAACCGATGCGGGCAACACCGTAACCGATCATGAGACCGGGGGCAACGGCATCTGCGATGATAAGGAAAGGAATCTTCTTTCTCCTGCCGTAGATCATAATCGCGAGGGTTGCGAGGACAAATCCACCGTACCACGTTAACCCGCCAGGAGAGAATGCCATGCCAACGGGATCACGAATGAAATACTTCCAGTTCTCAATGAGGTACAAGACCTTCGATCCGGAAATACCAAAGACAACTGCAAGCAGCGTAACAGTGCTTCCTAACGTTGCTGCGCCTTTACTGGGATCATCGAGGGCTGCGTCAAAACCGATGTGCTTTCGTCGTAATTCTTTTGTAAGAAGGTAACTGGCTAGTATAAAGCCGATACCTAACATCAAACCATAACTATAAATCGTAAAAGGACCTATGGTAAAGAGGCGTGGATACATGGCTAACCTTGGGCGATTAAGGTTTGCGAAACTATGTTTTCGAAACACGTCATGGTAATTCCTATGTTCAGAGTGACAATTGCCGAAGGCTGGCAACTCACCAGTCTTCTTCGTTGGTGACGATCTCCGCGAACTTTTTCTTTGGACTTTTCTTGACCGTGACAGAGCGGTCCGAGATGCTGATGGAGAACTCATTCATGTCTCGGTCGAGTTTTGATATAATCACCGTATATGTGCCGCTCAAATTCTTGAATTCAGTTTCAAACACTGCTGGACCGGTGGCAGGTAATGTCACCTGAGGTGCGCGCAGACCCTGGATACTCAACCTGATCGTTCGGTCACTCACGTTCGTCTCAACGACAATTTGATAGCGGAAGCTTGTAAACTCACTTACCGTTCGAATGGCAACGTGTGTGACGATCTCCTTTTCTTGTTCTTTGAATCTCGGAGTGATGAGAACACGGTACTCGATGGGAAATTTAGGTTTGACGCGCTTTCCCTGTCTCATGGCGACGCGTGGAGCCTCTTCGCCTCAGCAAGCAACTGACTGACTCTCGCCTCCGTTTGTTCTCCGCTCGACATGTTCTTCACCTTTACCTGATCTTGCTTCAACTCATCCTCGCCGGCAATGATCACGTATCGAGCAGCTTGTCGGCCTGCTTCACGCATCTGCGCTTTCAAACTTCGGCACAGCAGATCGACATCGCATGAGATACCGTGGCGGCGAAATTCAATTGCCTGCTGGATCGCCCAACGCCTCCCTGCGTCATCTGCAGCCGCAATGAAGAACACTGGTCGCGCGCTGCTATCTGGAAACAAATGCTGCTTCTCCATCGTCATCATCAATCGCTCAATTCCTGCGGCGAAGCCAACGGCGGGAGCGTTCTTCCCGCCTAATTCTTTGACGAGCACATCATACCGCCCGCCGCCAGCGAGAGCATCTTGCGAACCTAAATCGGTACTGACGATTTCATAGGCTGTCTTTGTATAATAGTCTAATCCTCTCACGATTCTCCCATCGACCTCGAATATGATCTTCAACGAAGTGAGAACTGATTTCAGTTCCTCGAAATGCATTTCGCACTCTGCACAAAGGTGATCTTTCATGAGTGGTGCACTGGCGGTCAAGGATCGATCATTCTCGTCTTTCGAATCGAGGATACGCAGAGGATTTTGCTCGAAGCGCCGCTTACTCTCTTCGGAGAGCTTATCGAAAATCTTCTGCAAGAAGTTTTTAAGTTTCTGCTTATAAGCAGGGCGACAGATTTCACATCCTACGGAGTTAACCCTAATGGAAAAATTCTTCATGCCGAAGGTACGGTAAATTTCTGCTGCCAGCGCGATATTTTCCGCGTCGACAACGGGGAGCTGACTGCCGATCGCTTCGGCGCCGAATTGGTGGAACTGCCGCAATCGTCCAGCCTGCGGACGCTCCTGACGAAACATCGGCGCGAGGTAGTATAGTTTCACGAGCTGTTGTTGTTCACCGAGGTTATGCTGGATGTATGCCCGGATAACCGATGCAGTCATCTCAGGTTTCAGGGTGAGGCTGGTACCGCTTCGATCCTGAAATGTATACATCTCTTTCCCGACGATATCCGTCGACTCACCGATGCTGCGGGCAAAGATTGCTGTTTCCTCGAAGACAGGGGTGCGGATCTCGCGGTAATTGAATGCATGCATCACCGAGCGGATTGTTTGTTCAACAAATTGCCATCGGTGGCTCTCATCTGGGAGGACGTCTTTCGTACCTTTAATCGATTTGAATTTCAATGATACTCCGTCACCACTCTGATCTTCGTGGCACGTTCTGGAAGGCAGATGAATGAAACTACACGAGCATTACATTTCAGAATAATTTGCTTCCTCTTGCCTGAAGGTCGCAAGAACATCCTTCGGGGTACTCATCTCCAACAGTCTATTGCGAAATTCTTCCTTGTTCATGAGGCGAGAAATTCGGCTCAAGAGTTTGATGTGAGGACCGACGAGGTTATCTTTGCCCACCAGCAGAAACACCAGCCGGACGGGTTTTTCATCGAGGGATTGGTAGGAGATCGGTTGAGCGGTTATCCCAAATGCCGCGACGATATCCGAGACTGCATCGGTCTTGCCGTGGGGTATTGCAAATCCGTTACCGACACCCGTCGACATGATCTTTTCCCGCTCGAAGATCGCAGTACGCACCTTTTCCTTGTCGAGGACTTTTGGGGATTGACTCACCAGGTTGACCAATGCATTGATGATTTCTTCTTTCGAATTCCCCGGCAGGTTCGTTACGACCAACTGTTCCTCGAGGATATCGCTGATCTTCATGCTGTTGTCTTACTCCTGATAGGCACAACACCAGACTCCGGTGGGAGCGCCATTGCCTCTGTGATGTACGCACGATATGACATGGATTACAATGGCTCCAATGTAAGAAAAAAAACCATCCTTAGCAACCAACTGGCAAGAAATATGGGAAGAACGAGTATCACGGTCACACAGAATACAAAGCGTTCTCGAGATCATCGATGATGTCATCGACATCCTCAAGCCCAACGGAGATTCTCACGAGCCCATCGGTCACGCCAATCTTCTTTCGCTGTGCGGGAGGGATGGATGCGTGGGTCATCGTGGCTGGATGAGAGATAAGCGTCTCAACGCCACCCAGACTTTCTGCGAACGCGCAAAGTCGAACTCGCTTCAAGAATTTCTTTGCCGCGGCAAGGCTGCCGAGCTCGAACGAGATCATTCCTCCAAAGTTTTTCATCTGACGTTTTGCAAGCTTGTGCTGAGGATGTCCGGGGAGTCCGGGGTAATATACGTTACGAACCTTCTTCTGCGATGTGAGCCATTTCGCGATGTGCATTGCACTCTCACCATGACGCTCCATGCGTACGGCAAGTGTCTTCGTTCCACGCAGGCAGAGCCAGGCATCAAACGGGCCCAGGATACCACCCGCTGCTTTTTGCAGAAATCGTAATCGCTCGGCAACCTTTGCATTGTTCGTGACCACCATTCCGCCCAGCATATCGCTATGACCGTTCAAATATTTTGTCAAGCTGTGAACAACGATATCGATCCCATGCTCGATCGGTCGTTGCAGGTAGGGTGTTGCAAATGTGTTATCTGCAACTGTGACGATCTTACGTGCTGCAGCGAGTCGTGCCATCGCGGAGAGGTCGGTAATCTCCATCGTTGGATTGGTCGGTGTCTCAATGAAGATCATTTTTGTACTTTTCATGATGTTTCTCCGCACGAGGTTGAGCTTTGTCGTGTCGACGAAATCGAAGTGCAAACCGTAGCGCTCCAGCACCATCTTACCGATGCGATATGTACCGCCGTAGACGTTGTGCGAGACGACGACATGATCTCCCGGTTTCAGTAATCGGAATACTGCGTCAATGGCAGCCATGCCGGAACCGAACGCCATGCCGTGCTTGCCGTTCTCCAGCGCGGCGATGTTCGCTTCGAGCGCATCGCGTGTGGGATTGTTCACGCGGCCGTACTCATAGCCTTTATTCTTGCCGAGCTCTTCTTGAACGTACGTCGAAGTTAAATAGACCGGCGTCATCACCGCCCCTGTTAGGGGATCAGGCTTTTGTCCGGCATGAATAGCTTTGGTTGAGAAGCGCATGAGTCAATTCAAAATGAAAAAATCAAAAGGGAAAACAAAATCTGAAATCACCTCGCCATATACTCAATCACGTCGTATCGCGTGAGGATACCTACGATCTTATGATCCTCCTCGATAAGAACGGCGGAGTCTTTCTTCTTCAGGAAATCAATCACATGCTCGATCGGAGCCGCCGCGCCGACAACAGGAAATGCAGGTTCCATCAATTTGCTCACTGATTGATCGAGATGTGATCTGTCGTCTAGGACAGCAGACATCAAGGCATTATCGATGACCGTGCCAACCGGTTTTCCTTTTTCGACGACAGGTAGCTGCGAGACGTCGTTCTCTTTGAACAGATCAAGCGCTTTACGGACTGTCGTCGTAGGATCAATTGCGATGAGTTGCTGAACATTCTTTGCTTTACTCTGCAGTACATATCGTGCCGTAATCCGGTCGGGGATGAGGAAACCATTCTCGCGCATCCAGTCATCGTTGTAAATCTTGCTAAGGTAACGCTCGCCCGTGTCGGGCAAGAGAATCACCATCACGTCGTTGTCTTTCATTCGATCTGCATACTTGAGGGCGCCCGCCATCGCAGTGCCGCATGATCCTCCGACGAAGATGCCTTCTTCGCGTGTCAATCGTCGAGCCATCAAGAAAGATTCCTTGTCGGTCGCTTCCACCATATCATCGACGACTTCGAAGTTCATCGTGCCGGGAATCCAATCCTGTCCGATGCCTTCGACCTTGTACGTCTTCAAGACGTGGGGATAGCTTTTCGTGTAAAAATATTCCCGGAGGATTGAACCTTTTGGGTCAATGCCAACAACTTTGATGTTGGGGTTTTTCTCTTTCAAGAATTTGCCCGCTCCGGAGATTGTTCCGCCCGTGCCGACGCTGCAGATAAAATAATCGATCTGCCCGCCGGTCTGTTCCCAAATCTCGGGACCGGTAGTTTTGTAATGTGCCTCCGGGTTCTTTGGGTTGAAGTATTGATTGGCAAGAATTGAGTTTGGTGTCTCGCGCACGATGCGTTTGGCAACTTCCGTGTAACTCTCCGGAGAATCATGAGGAACTGCTGTCGGAGTCACGATGACTTCCGCGCCGAAGGCTCTGAGCAACCGTATCTTCTCGATGCTCATCTTGTCGGGCATCGTGAATACGGTCTTGTATCCCTTGATCGCTGCTACGATGGCGAGTCCTAGTCCTGTGTTTCCGGATGTTGCTTCGACGATCGTGCCACCGGGACGCAAGCGACCCTCACGCTCCGCCTCTTCGATGATCTCGAGTCCGATTCGATCCTTGACCGATCCACCCGGATTGAAACTTTCCACTTTCGCGAAATAGTGCCCTTTGTATCCGCGGGTGATCTTGTTCAGCTTCACCAGTGGCGTGTTGCCGAGGGTGTCGATGATCGTTTCATGGTATTTTATTTTCTTCAGATCCGTGAGCATTGATTCTCCAATGAATGGTTACTCAGCTACTTCTTGTTGATGAGGCTCGCTGCGAACCCCGCGCCGAAGCCGTTGTCGATGTTTACGACGGAAATGCCGCTTGCACAAGAATTGAGCATCGCGAGGAGGGCTGTGATTCCGCCGAAGCTCGCACCGTACCCAACCGAGGTCGGAACTGCAATCACAGGCACATCCACCAATCCGCCAACAACACTCGGCAGCGCACCTTCCATCCCCGCAACGACGATGATGACGCTGGCGCTCATCAGCTTGTTACTTTGTGAAAACAAACGATGAATACCAGCAACACCAACATCATACAAGGTTTCGACTCGATTGCCAAGCATCCGTGCTGTGACAACCGCCTCTTCTGCTACAGAGATGTCGGAGGTTCCTGCCGTTACGACAAGCACTACCCCTCGACCACGTAAGGGGTTCTTCGGCTCATTTGCGGTAAGGGTTCGCGCTGCCTCATTGTAGTGTACGCCGCGAGCCTTTTTTCTTACTGCAAGATAATGGTTCTTGGTCGCGCGCGTCGCAAGGAGCGGCTGTGAGCGACGGATAATCCTCGCTGCAATTTCGGCGACCTGCTGTGGTGACTTTCCTTGGCAGAGAATGACTTCGGGAAATCCCTGGCGCAACTGGCGATGATGGTCGACAGTGGCGAAGCCAAGAGACTCAAATCGCGGAGCGGTAAGTTCATTGATAATGTGCTGCTCACTAACTCTTCCGCGTTTAAATTGCCGAAGGAGCTCTTTAAGCTCGTCTTTAGTCATGAATGAAATTTGTGAAAGAAAACGCCGCCTTGCATGGTGAATGCTGGTATCTGTGCGCTGAAAATATACCTGTTTTTGTCTGGAGAAGCAAGAAATAGTTTCTCCCTCTCACTTACCGCAGCGATCGGTTACACGGCGAATTCTGGTAGGAGTGGTTCAGCGAGTGATTTTAGATGATCAGATTGTTAGAATGATTTTCCGGTAGTGTGAGTTCTGGAATGTCTTTCTTCTTCCAAGGTTTTTTCTTGAGGAATTCATACACAGCATTGAGCACGAAGATAGCGAACAGGATCCCGAATACAACGCCAAAGAGTTCGAACAGATTCGGGTTCCCCGGTTTGACAACTGTCAGAAGAATCATACTTCCTCCTTCTTCTTTAGTGACGCTATAAATCTAACAAACCTCATGTCGAAAAACAAAATAAACCCCTGCGAATTTCTCCTTATAAAATCTCTCTCCAGTGGCGACCATACACCAGACTCGTCTACCCTTAGAATTCTTGTTTATTTACTTGCTTTTTCGTATTTTAGAACCGTTCAGCACAAAAATACAAAGATCCGAGTTGTTTCCATACATCATAAATTTGTTGCTCGGGTACCTAATTGGTTCTTTTCCGACTGCCTACCTGCTTGTGAAGTGGAAATCCCGTCTCGACATTCGTGAGTCGGGCAGCGGGAATGTCGGTGCGATGAACACGTTTGACGTCACCGGTTCAAAGTTCCTCGGTGCTATCGTTCTCGTGATCGACTTGCTGAAAGGCGCGCTGAGTGTGTGGGTAAGCTCGATACTCCTGTCGAATGATTTTTGGGTGCTGGGTGTCGGCGGAATTGGGGCAATGGTCGGTCACAATTACTCTCCGTGGATCAGGTTCAAAGGGGGGAGGGGTCTCGCGACTGCAGCCGGAGTATTGTTGATAGTATCGTGGGTTTTTGTTGTCATGTGGTGTATGATATGGATCCTCATGTTCGCGTTCTCGAGACATATCCATCTTTCTAATATCGTGGCTTCCATCGTTAGTCCGCTGATAGTTTTTGTAACACCAGCGGCACTGTGGACGTCAATCTGGATGCCATCTTCCGGGATGTCAAACACATTTATGCTCTGTTCTTTCATGTGCATCTTGATTTTAGCGCGCCACACCAAACAGATGTCTGAACTGTTGAAATTCTCTAACAAATCATAATCGAACTCTTCATGGAACACTTCGACGTTAATGAACTCAAAGAGGTGGCGCGTCAGATCAGGCGCGACATCATCAAGATGTTGATGATCTCAAAATCCGGTCACTCCGGCGGACCGCTGGGTTTAGCCGATGTCTTTGCCTCGCTGTACTTCAACATTCTCAAGATCGACCCTAAGAATCCGAACTGGACAGAAAGAGATTACTTCTTCCTTTCTGCCGGTCATTTGTGCCCGGTGTGGTATGCGACGCTCGCGCGGCGCGGATATTTTTCCATCAGCGAGCTAACGACCTTGCGGAAAATCAACGGACGGCTGCAAGGACATCCAGCACCAGCGTATACGCATGGGGTTCCCGGTGTCGAGATTGCATCTGGTGCGTTAGGGCAGGGATTATCTGTTGCAGTTGGGTGTGCTCTCGGGCTTCGTCTCGACAAGAAACCAAATCGAGTTTACGTCCTTCACGGTGATGGTGAATTAGATGAAGGTCAGATCTGGGAAGCAATGATGACAGCGGGACATCATAAAGTGGACAGTCTTATCGCCATCGTCGACAGGAATAATTGTCAGATTGATAACCGGACTGACAAAGTGATGGAGCTTGAACCGCTTGCCGATAAGTGGAAGTCGTTCGGCTGGCATGTTCTTGAATGCAACGGCAATGACATTGAACAATTCTTGAAGACGGTGAAGCAGGCGCAAGCCCTGAAGGGAAAACCGACGGTGATCATCGCGCACACGTTCATGGGCAAAGGGGTATCGTTTATGGAAGATGATTACAAGTGGCATGGTGTTCCGCCCAATGACGATCAAGGCAAACAAGCGCTGAGCGAACTCGCACCGACAAAGTACGGAGACTTTATCGAGTTTGAGTGGGAAAGAGCTAAGCAGCCTGTTGAAGTTGAGGCAAAGTAACGTTTGCGTGTAGGTGAGCTAATTAACCTTTGAATTTTTACTTTTTCATTTTGCATTGAATCATGCTTAAATATCAAACGAAAGAATTGAAAGCAACGCGCCTCGGTTTTGGAGAGGCATTAGTTGAACTCGGTCATGAAAATCCGAACGTCGTCGTTCTCGGCGGCGATGTTACCGGGTCGGTACGCACCGATCTCTTCATGAAAGCATTCCCCGATCGGTTCTTGAGTGTCGGTGTTGCAGAACAGGATATGATGGGAACTGCCGCAGGCTTAGCCGTTGCTGGAAAAATTCCATTCGCTTCCACCTATGGTGAATTCGCCGTGGGACGTCCGTTCGATCAAATCCGTCAATCGATAGCCTACAGTCGACTACCGGTGAAGATCTGCGCTTCGCATTGTGGCATCACCGTCGGGCCCGACGGTGCGACTCACCAATCGTTGGAAGATCTTGCCATCATGCGCGTTCTTCCCCACATGACGGTTGCTACGCCATGCGATTACCATGAAACAAAGAAGATGATCAAAGCGTCTATCAACTGGAAGCATCCCATTTACATCCGGTTCTTCCGCGATAACACGCCAGTGTTCACCGACCCATCATCGCCGTTTGAATTCGGTAAAGCCACGACACTGATCGATGGCACGGACGTCACGGTGATCGCGTGCGGTTTGCAGGTGTGGGAAGCTATCCTTGCGGAAGAGGTTCTTGCTGCCGAAGGGATCAGTGTCCGCCTCATCAACATGCACACGATCAAACCGTTGGACGAAGCCGTAGTCATGAAGGCGGCGAAAGAAACGGGAGCGATTGTCACGGCGGAAGACCATCAGAAGCACTCAGGTCTCGGCGGAGCCGTGGCGGAAGTGTTAGCGCAATCGATTCCGACGCCGCTGGAATTCGTCGCTGTGAACGATACGTTTGGTGAATCGGGCAAAGGCGATGAACTCATGAAGAAATATGGCGTTGCTAAGGATGATATCGTGAAGGCAGTTCGAAAAGTGTTGCAGCGTAAGAAGCGTTGATCGATTGTTGGAGGATACCAGCCATGAAAAAGAAAGCCCTCATTCTTATTCTGATCGTCGGAATCCCGCTGATGGCGGGATTCGGTCTTGGATATCGTGTTGGATACAAACATACGCCTTCTTCTGCCGATGAAGTGTTCGAGAACGGTGAATCTGCCAACGTAACGACAACAGGCTACTATCAATCTGCAACACGCGATAGCATTTCAAACGAAATCTCGAGCCAGCGTCGCAACGCAATTACACGTGCCGTCGCGGCGGCAAGTCCAGCCGTTGTCGGCATCAACGTAACGGAAGTGCGCGAGTACCGCGATCCATGGTCGGCTGATCCATTCTTCCGGCAGTTTTTTGGCGATCGTGTTTACAGGCAGGAAGTGAAGGGTCTCGGTTCCGGTTTCATTATTTCACCCGAGGGCTACATCTTGACCAATGATCACGTTGCCGGCAACGCGAAAGAAATCACGGTGACGCTCACAAGCAAGGAGAAATATAAAGCGCACCTTGTGGGAACCGACCTTGTCTCAGATATTTCTCTCCTGAAGATTGACGGAAAGAATTTCCCCTATCTCAATCTCGGTAATTCAGACGATGTCCTTATCGGGGAGTGGGCGATCGCGATGGGCAACCCCTTCGGGTTGTTTGAGATCAGCGACAAGCCGACTGTAACCGTTGGTGTTGTGAGTGCGACCGGCATGAACCTGAATGCAGAGGCGGGCAGATACTATCGCGGGATGATCCAAACCGATGCCGCTATCAACTCCGGCAATAGTGGAGGACCGTTATTGAATTCGCTCGGCGAAGTGATCGGCGTGAACGCGGTGATATTTACCCCGAACCAGGGAAGCATCGGGCTTGGGTTTGCGATCCCTATTAACCGCGTCAAGAGTGTCGTTGCTGAACTAAGGAAGACCGGCAAGATCGAGCGGAATTTCTGGACGGGGTTGGAAATTCAGACTGTCGATGTGCGCGTGGCGCGGTACTTTGGGTTGGACAAAGCGGAAGGTGTCATTGTGAGCGACGTAAAAGGGGACAGTCCCGCTGAACGGAGCGGCTTCAAGCCGGGTGATATTATTGTTGCGATGAATGGTGAGAATATCCTGAATGAAGACAACTTCACCGCGATCTTGATCGATGCAAAACCGGGTGATGTCTTGAAGATGAAAGTTCTCCGGGAGAAACGTATGGTGAATCTCGAACTGAAGTTGGAGCGACGACCATCCTAGCGGGTTTCTAATGCCGAGGAGGTAACAAAAATGGATGAAGAACTGAAACAAGCTGAACTTGAGCGTATAAAAGCTGAGACTGAAAAGCTAAAAGCTGAAAAGTTAAAGCTTGATAAAGAATCAAAACCAAATTGGCGTAAAGGAATTGTCGCCGGATCCATTGCTGCAACGGTAATTGGATTTTATATTGATAAGGCCATTGTTCCATCGATGCAAGCAGAAAATATCAGATTAAATCTGGAAAACCAAAAGACACTAAGTGCGAATAAAAATGTGTTGGATAGTTTGCAACACGCTCGCAATGAAATCGCCACTCTTACTCTTAGCTATTCGATGAAGTACGCAGATCTAGTGAGTGGCTATAAAGATTTGAATGGAAAGTATGAAAGGCTTAGTGAGAGCAAGAATCTTACTCAGAAAGAAAGAGACGAGCTTAAAGGCACGCTTGCCGCCACTCAAGAAAAACTGCATTTACTAAGCGTGGCTCAAGGTGAAGAGCTCGCTCGAGAGTGGGGAAGGGGTCGTATTCAATCCTTTTACTTCGTTGGCGAGTTCAATCCGCAAAACTTCCGAGATTCGGCCAAACTTTATTACTCACTCCCCGAAGATGCCTCTATAACGCTCCTGGTTTGCGATGCACAACGACTAATGAAAAGGATTTACTTTATTGATGAACGGCAACATGCGGGGAATCATCATATCGTTTGGGATGCCCGGGATAATGAAGGCAGAGTACTTCCCAATGGTAGGTATATATGTCGAATTAAAATGGGCGAGCTCGATTGGCAGGAGAGGGAAATTCTCAAAGGAGAATAAACTATAAACTTATGGAAATTCCTTCATGATAGCCCGCTACACCCGTCCTGCAATGGGAAGTATCTGGACAGAGGAAAATAAGTTCCGCGTCTGGCTCGAGATCGAGATCCTCGCCTGTGAAGCACAAGCGAAGCTTGGTATCGTTCCCAAGGAAGCGGTGAAGACAATTCGCGAGAAGGCAAAGTTCGACGCAAACCGGATCGAGCAGATCGAAGCAGAGGTGAAACACGATGTGATTGCCTTCCTTACGAACGTGGGTGAGTATGTCGGTCCGGATTCGCGCTTCATCCACCTCGGCATGACGTCATCTGATATTCTTGACACCGCCCTCGCCGTTCAAATGAAGCAATCCGCCGAGCTGTTATTGAAAGATCTCCATCAGCTCGAACAGATCTTCGCACGGCGAGCGAAGGAGTTCAAACATACCGTCATGGTCGGCAGAACACACGGCATCCACGCCGAACCGACAACATTCGGTTTGAAACTTGCTCTCTGGTATGATGAAACTCGCCGCAATATCGACCGCTTGGAACACGCACTCAAGACAATTTCGGTCGGGCAAATCTCAGGCGCAGTCGGCACGTATGAGCATCTCGATCCGACTGTCGAGCGGTATGTCTGCGAGAAGTTAGGATTGAAGCCCGCGGCAATATCAACACAAATCCTTCAACGCGACCGTCATGCAGAATTCATGACGACCATGGCAGTCATCGCAGGCTCGATCGAGAAGTTCGCGACGGAAATCAGGCACCTGCAGAAAACGGAAGTGCTCGAAGCGGAAGAATATTTTTCTAAGGGGCAGAAGGGTTCTTCAGCGATGCCCCATAAGCGCAACCCGATCACATGTGAACGTGTCGCCGGACTTGCACGAGTACTTCGAGGAAATGCACAAGCGGCGTTGGAAAATATTGCACTCTGGCACGAACGGGACATCACGCATTCGTCAGTGGAGCGTATCATCATCCCGGATAGCTGCATCTTGTTGGATTACATGATTGCCACGTTCACTGACGTCGTCGATAAGCTTATCGTGTATCCGGAGAACAT
>JACOSX010000033.1 GCA_016178625.1 Ignavibacteria bacterium | reverse complement strand
GTATATTGGCTTCACTAGAACGATCTTCCGGACGTGAATCCATCCGATGCAATGTGGTTCCTATAACCAACTTAACGCCGCAGTCGTTCTGGAACATATTTCACATATAACTCGGTCAGTCGACGTCGCGAGAGATCATCGAGATCCTCATCGTCACGGTCTCGTTTCCGCATCATATCAAATTCATCAAGATCGCGTCCACGCATCTTATGGACGTAATCACTTAACGTTTCAATGATTTTATGTTGCTCGATACGAGTCATATTGTCGCGCTCCATCTTATCAGCATGGTGTTCACTGTATCGAAGGAGTTTACATCAATTTCGCGCCTGGTGTCCATTGACGGATGAGATAATGGACACCGAGAACACCCATACCGAGTCTGGCCCCAACAACAAACAATGGTTTTACGGGAACTTCATAGAAGTCAAGCAGTCCAAATCTCTTGGCAAGGAGGAGTCCGATGAGATATCCCATCCCTCCCGCCATGAACCAGAACGGGATTCGTGTCAATAGCGCATACCATGAGAGGGGGTTCCTGAGCATCTCTTTCACGGTCAGATTCCAGATCCTCTCAACGCCCGAACCAGCCACAACAATACCAAATCCTTCAAAGAAATAACTGATGAGATCATCAGGGCGGAAGCTCCATCTCGCGAGATTAATGACCACGATTGTCATCGTCGCAAGTACCCCCATGATGGCAATGTTCCCCAATACATGGAATGCAGCTTGCAAAGGATAACGTGAGCCGTGCGTCATGAGATGCAGTTCTTCATGCTCGCCCGTCTGCTTTCCAGAGGGCATCCCGTACGAAGGGCCAGACGACATAGCGAAAGCCGAAGATGTCGTCCTCCTGTAAGCCGGTGAGTTTGCTCGCGATGGCGATCGCCTTGTTATGCGGTTTCATCATCTCAAGCCGAAGGATATGATTGTTCTGGCGGAGAACACGTTCCGGATTCTGGTCGGCGACCTTTGCAGCAACACTGTCGATAACGGTGCCATATGGTCCTGCAAGTTTCTGAAGCCGTGAACCGCAGTTCATCGGGTAGCCGACAAAATCGGGTTCGTTCATTTCTGGGATAAACGTTTGCGGATCGATACGGACGACCTCACCACAGGAAAGTCCAATACCGAACCCGAGTGGTGACGGAAACTGAAGTCGCTTGGCAATATACCAGTACCGTTTGTGAATCTCGAATGAAGCAGCGAGCGCCCAGTGAAGCGCCTCAGCGAATGAGCCGTGATCTTTCACCTCCCAGATCAACACAAAACCATCACCGAGAAACTTGTGAAAGGTGTGCTTATAGAAAAAAGCGAGTTGAATGACGCGATCATACACGACTTCAATAACACGTGTGATTTCACCTGCACTCGACGTGAGCGACCACTGAGCGAAGTTCCGAAGGTCGGCATAGACTGCTATCACATCTAATTTCTCGCCGTGAATATACGATTGCTTTTGTTCTGATAAGGTAAGCGAATGATTCTTCAAGTACATGTTGTGCCTATCGTATGCCGTCCGTTATGCTGCCACAAGCATGCTGACATCTCCGGCACCTTCCCGCACGACGATGGGCTGTTCATCTGTCAAATCGAGGACGGTGGATAACTCCAGTAAACTCTTACCACCATCAAGAATGAGATCGACGTGGGATTCATATATGTGCTTGATTCTCTGAGGGTCATTAATGATATCGCCCCGTTCATCGGTAACACTCGCGTTGAGGATAGGATGACCGAGTCCTTTCATGAGTGTATGACATATCGTATTTTTCGGAACACGGATGCCGACTGTTTTCCGTTTCGAGATCATGCTCTTCGGCAGCTGTTTCAAGCGGCTCGCCGGCAAAATAAATGTGAAGGGTCCGGGGATGAGTTGTTTCATCAACCTGAATGCTGCGTTCGAGACTTTCGCGTACTCACTGATGTGGCTGAGGTCTGCACAGATAAAGCTAAAAGGCTTGCCGGTCGCCTGTTCCTTAATCTGATAGACTCGCTCAATGGCATGTGTGTTAAAGATGCTGCAGCCTATTCCATATACTGTATCGGTAGGGTAGATGATGACCCCACCGCTTGTGAGAACTTCGACGGCACGCTTGATGTGCCGTCCTTGTGGATTATCAGGATGTACTTTAAGATACATGGCCCGCTCCTTTCATAAAGGGAACATGTCAGTTCGGCTCATGCGCACGATGCAATAACAATTGTTCTTGTTGGAGAAGGTTTGGTGATGTACTGTCGGTGTGTGTCAATTCACTAATCTGTTCTAACCGACTTTCGAAGCCTGTCAAACGCTTATCGGCTTCATCATACTTCTTGCGAGCATTGTCGAGGTGCGTCCCGAGAGTCTCGAACACCTCACGCACCTTCCCGATATCACCTTGCAGACGTGCGAGTGTGTCGACAATGGCTCGCGCGCTCTGCTCAACGCGAAGCCCGCGCAACCCGATCGCGATCACCTGCAGATACGCGAAAAAGCTGTTGGGCGAGACAGGAACAACCTTACGGTCGATCGCGTATTGGTACACACCCACCCCGTTTGTCTCATCGTCTTTGATAATCACCTCATAGTAAATATTTTCCGCGGGAACATACATCAGAGCAAAGGGGAACGTGCCTTCGTCAGGGAGTATATATTTTGTTGCTATTGCATCAATATGCTTCTTGACATCACCGATGAATGCTTTTTGGTATGACCGTCTCATGGTATCATTCTCAGCAGTCATTACCTTGCGAAAATTCTCAAGCGGGAATTTTGAATCGATTGGAACCATGCTATCGGACGTTCGAATGACAGCATCGACGATGTGCCCGTTCCGGAAGCGGTGTTGCATGTCGTATTGCCCTGCAGGCAATACTTGTTTAAGCAGGTCCTCGAGAAGGTACTCTCCCAACCCACCGCGGAGTTTCGGTGCCTGCAAGAGCTCCTCAAGCTTTGAGACGCTCTGTCCTAACTCTTTGATCTCTTCCGTCGCCTTACCAAGCTCACCGAGATTTTTTTGGACATCCCCGATCACCCGCGCTGCGTTATCAAGACGGCTCCCCACAGCACTACTCTGCGATTGGATCTGTTGCGTTACCGCGGTGAGCTGTTGATTGACATTTTCAGTAACATTCTGCAGACTGCTCCGGACATCATTTCTGATCGATTCGATTTGCTGCTGCATGAAGAGCACCTCTCGATTTTCCCCGACCGGTGGCGGAGTACTTCGGCGTTTTATAACAAGAAGGAGGAATACAGAGACGAGTACAATAAGTATGATGAGCAGTAGCTCCATTGGACAGTCCCGAATTATTGTCTGGAGATTGATCTATCGTTAGAGGAGTCTACCATGCGTTCTGCCATCTGATCGTATTCTAACGAAAAATGTATGAAAACACAAATGACCGCGAGTGCTTCCTGACACATAAGATTTTTAAGAAACGAGATTGAACTGAAGGGTTCCTCCCTTACCGAATATACAACATTTTCCTCGTTTGAATCGAATACGATCCATCAATGGATCGAAATGTTAATTGGGATACATACATACCACCGGGTTGCTCGACGGCATTCCATACCGCTCGATGGAATCCCGCTTGCACTTTTCCGGAAACGATAGCTACTATCTCCTGACCGAGGAGGTTGAAAATCTTGATAGTGACCAAACCATCCTCCGGCAGCGAGTATGGTATCACCGTGCTCGGATTAAACGGGTTGGGATAATTTTGCTCGAGCCGGAGCATTTGAGGAACGCCACTTAATTGATCTTCTACTGATGTGACAATGAGGGAGATTTGCGCGACATTGAACGTGATGCAGCCGCTACAGATGAATCGGTTTCCTGTGATTTCAACATGCTTATCGACGTAGCCACTACTTATGACACTCCCCTTGAGATTGATCGATGCAATTCCAGAGTCAGGTTCGAGATAATAATCGTCACAGTGGTTGGCACACGCAGGCGATTGGTTCTGCCTGAGAATACCTTTCACTGTTTCGATTGCAAAGGATGTTGAAGATGAAAGTGTGAGGAATACAACCACGAACGATGCACAGATCGAGAGAGACAAACGATTTTTAACCATATCGCTCCTCCTTCCATGGGTCGGCTGGAGTATTATACCCATTCAGCTCCCAGAAGCCAGGGCGATCCTTCGGCATGAACTCTATGCCGTTCACCCATTTGGCACCTTTCCATGCATAGCGACGAGGTGTGAACACTCTCATTGGCCCGCCGTGTTCGCGTGGAAGAGGTCTTCCGTTGAATGTATGCGCGAAGATGACGTCTTCATTCAGCATTACCTCCAAAGAATTATTGGTTGTATATCCACCGTACGCGTGTTGCATGACGAATCGCGCTGTCGGCTTCACGTTGATGTAGGTGATGAGATCTTTGAACAACACTCCAGTCCAATCATCATCGAACCGACTCCAATGAGTAACGCAGTGGAAATCGGCATGGAGTGTGGTTTGTGGGAAATTCATGAAGTCATCCCACGTCCATTGGATTTCTTCCTCGACTTCACCCCATACACGGAACCGCCAGTCCTTGATGTCGATGATCGGTGTACTACCATATGTGAGGACGGGGAACTTCGCCGTGGAAACTTGACCCGGGGGAGTCTTCGGCTTACCGAAGAAGTTCGTGCCTTCGACAACGCGATTCTTAGGATCGAACAGGGTCATGCTACCTTCGGATTTCGGACTGTTGTACGTGGATCGAAGAGATGGATGTTCGATGTCGGATACTCACTAGTCATTCTTTTTTACTTTTGCATTTTGAATTGATCAGTGCCCTTCCCCTCTCATCATTCTGAATGTATGAAGGATAGCAGGGAATAATGCATTCATCCCATCCTCAACAGCTCGAGATGATCCCGGGAGGTTGATGATTATTGTCTTTCCTCGAACACCTACCACCCCTCGCGAAAGCATTGCCGTCGGCAGGCGATCTTGACCATACCGGCGAAGAGTTTCTTCAACCCCTTCAAGCCGACGATTAATAACGGCGAGTGTCGACTCAGGTGTAACATCGCGCATACTTGCACCTGTTCCTCCTGTCGTAATAATCAGATCAAGGTTCTGTTTATCTGCCAAGATTATGAGTTCTGTCTTAATTGTTTCGCACACATCCGGTAGTACTTTGTACACGGGAACCTGAAAGCGAAATGCTTTCAATCTCTCAACGAGAGTTTTTCCGGATCGATCCTCTTTTTCCCCTCCACTCACCGAATCGCTGAGCACAAGCACTGCTGCTTTCAGTCCGTCGCCCGTGTCTTTCATGGAAGATGTTCCGCCCTTCTTTTCTAACAACCGCGTGGAAAGGATTTCCATTCTATCATCGATAATCTTGAGCATATCATAAAGCGTGAGTGCAGCAGCAGAAGCGGCAACCAACGCTTCCATCTCGACGCCGGTTTTCCATATTGCTTTCACTTCTGTAGTGATATTGATGAAATTTGTTTCAAGAGCGATATCAACACCAACAAAATCGAGCGGTACCTGGTGGCAGTAGGGGATCAGAGAGCTCGTATTCTTCGCGGCCTGAATGCCCGCAACTTTTGCAACACCAATCGGATCAGTTTTGGGTACGTTCCCCGACCGAATCGCATCAATCGTGGATGGCGATACCCTCAGCGTCGCAACAGCTTTCGCCGAGCGAAGTGTGTTGGATTTGGAAGAAACGTCGCGCATAGGGAAGATGATTCAGAATTCAGGGTGCATGATTCAGGTATAAAGTACGAGAGTCTCCTGCAAAAATCAAATATCACGAGTAGGGTCTCTACGAGTCTAACGACTCGAAAAGTTGTAGACCGATTCTTAATCGGATAGAAACACGCCTCGCCCGATAGCCGGGATGTCCATTTGAGAAATGGACTCTACACGCTGCAAATAAAAAAGGTGAAACATGGTCGCCCGTGCTTCACCTTGTTGCACAAATCTGATGTGGATTAGTGGCGAACTTTGTTATTGTGTTTCGCTCGATAGACACGTTTGCTTTCGCGGTTTAATTCGCGATGCAGCTTGCGTCGCTCGGCTTTGGTTACCTTGCCATCGGATTTTGCCATCATTTCATCGGCTTTGATTTTTCCTTCCTGCTTCTCGAGCCGGATTGTCTCGCGATTGGTCAGCTCACCGCTCTTCACGCCTTCTTTGATGCGCGCCTGCTGATTCTTCTCTCGCTTATCGACAACCGGCGTCTTATCCTGCGAAAATGCATTGCAGTACATCAAGCCCGCAAAAAGAACGAGTGCCAGAAATGTTGATGGTTTCATTGCTTGTCCCCCTTATTTATTAGACATCCGTTAGTTACTTGTTTGCCTAATAGACAACGGCATGCGATATGTAGTTTAAGGGTTCGTGATTAAGAAATGTTAATGGGGTGATTCTGGTCATCTAAGCAGAATCATCGAGCGGATTTGCGTGTAAGAGGGCATTGTGAGATGATCGGTCACTCCAACATAGAATGTCATCCGATATTGGACATGTTGTAAACATAACCTTCTTCATTGCTGCCTCCTCAGGTTGTGGGTTAGACCCTGAACACCTGCTTGCCGCAAGTAAGAGTTCAAGGTGACCGTTTAATATTACCCACCAATCTGGCTCATCGTCCGCTCGGGCCTCACAAAGCCGGGTCGATTGATGAGATGCCCTTCCTCTTTCTTCCACACAGCGTTGACGATGACATCGCTGATCTCCTCATCTCCCACTCCCCCACGCACTAATGCTTTCAAATCTGTCTCGTGAAGTGAGAACAAACATGTCCGCAGCTTGCCATCCGATGTAATACGCACGCGATTGCAGGACGAGCAGAACGGTTCTGACACAGAGCTAATGAACCCAATCTCGCCGATACCATCGTCAAACCTGTACCGGTCGGCAGGCTGCGTTCCGTGATATTCAATGGGAACGAGGCTATGTCCCACTACATTGATGCGGTCGATGATTTCTCTTGTGGGGACAACTTTCTCGATCGTCCATCCATCATCTGCACCAATGGGCATGAACTCGATGAATCGAATGATGAACGGTTTCGTTCGTGCGAGGTGCGCGAATGTTTCTATCTCACCATCGTTGATACCGCGAATAAGAACGACATTGATTTTGATCGGTCGAATGGGAAGCTTCTCGATAACATCCAGCCCTTCCCGCACTTTGTGAAGATAGTCCCGTCGCACCATCGATGAAAATGTCGCGGGGTCGAGCGAATCCATACTCACATTGATCCGCTTGAGTCCCGCATTCACGAGGTCAACAGCTTGATCCGCGAGAAAGAACCCATTCGTCGTCAATGCAATATCATTGATTCCGGGAACATGGGCGATCTGCGCGATGAGCACATGGAGTTTCTTCCTCATTAGCGGCTCGCCTCCAGTCAGACGAATCTTCGTGACTCCAAGCTCAGCGAAGATACGCACCAGGCGGGTGATTTCTTCGAAGGTGAGAAGCTCACCTTTATCAAGCCAGATCATGCCATCTTCCGGCATGCAGTACCGGCAGCGGAAGTTACAACGATCCGTAACCGAGATCCGGAGGTTATTGACAATCCTTCCGAAGCTGTCGCTAAGAAATGGTTGCGGCTGAATGTTCATATCATGCTTTGATAGATTGCCCATTGTGTGCGCAGGGGGATTAAGATCTAAGTAAACAAAAAATGTAGAAAAAGCAACCGGTGGAAAACAGAACAGATTTCAAGTCTATGTGGAAGGTAGAAGAGACGGGAAAACGGTGCGCTACCGTCGCGCCATCGCGAAGAGCTCTTTCCCGATGCCGATGAAGGTTTGGTGATCGAGAGGGAATTCAAGGAATACATGCAGAAAGCTCAGGAAAAACAGCGCGACAATGCCGGCCTTATAGCTGTAGGCATAGATCGAAAGGGAAACTAACCATAAGACGGCAATGCCGACCATCCGGATGCGTGAAATATTATTCCATTTGATAATAGAGGTCTTCGAGAACCAATTCAGGTAATGGTAGATGTACGCGAAGGCAATGAAGCGCATCACCACCAGTCCGGCTTGCGAGTTGTAGATGTCGTCGATCGACTGTACATCTCCGAGATGAAACACTTTCAACATTGCGATGTTTACAACCTGAAATGTCGCATAGCTATCGCGCACATACGTGCCGACCTGGTATCCCGAAGCATTGGGGACGTGGACAAAGAAACTTATTGCACAGAGGGCGAATACGGCGAGCGATGCGATCCCCGACTTGCTTTTTCCCTTCAATGCACCGACGAGAATAAATGCTCCGGTGAAGACAAACACATGCATGATGGTCGGCAAGAAGATGGCAAAAAATATTTGATATGGTTTCAAGTCCTTCAAGAGCAGAATCGAGATGACGATGAGAAGAATGGCGAACAGCTTGATCTTGTTGTCTTTGATGAGAATCATCGTGAGCGAACTGAAGAACGCAACATAGATGATACCGTTTTCAAGATCTGGCTTTTGTTTGATCACATAGGAAACAATCAGCAGCAGAATACAGAGAACTCCGAGAAACAAGTAATCGTATTTGTTCTTTGTGAAATATCCTTTGTCATGCAGCCAGGAAATTTCTGTGAGGTAGTGAAGCGGACCGAGAACAGCGTATGCAAAAAGAAATAACTCGAACGGAATGATGAAAGCCGTCACTGTTGACATGATCATCAATCCAATATTGAGGTAATTAACGTGTTCTGTTTTCATGGAGATGGTTGAACTCGTGAGCAGTGGCAGACTGCTCGACCGCCATTCTGTAAGGCAGCGGAGTGACCGTACGTGTGTAAAATATAGAGAACAGCGCTCTAAAAGTCAATACAAACGCTGCTCACTCAAGAATCCATTGAAGGTGTTTATACGTGAGGCTCGGTTGTGTTTGAAGACTTCTTCCAGCCGGTGATGATTGATAGGAAGTTATCCCATCCGGCAATTGCGACCATAAGGAGGTGACCAAGAAAAAAGAGCACAAGGCTCGCCATAAAGATGAAATGCCACACTCTTGCCGTGTCGTAATTTCCGAAAAGGCGTGTCACGAAGCTAAACTGGACGGGCCAGTAGATTGCGATGCCACTCAGGATCGCTCCGATCGCAAGAAGGGGAACCGTCGTGTAGGCAAGCTTTTGGAGAGCGTTGTACTTCTTCTGAGGCGGATGTTCTTTTTGGAGCCTTAGATAGTATTTGATCATCGGTACAATTCCGTGAACGTCCGAGTGATGAAAGAGCGTTGTGTGTCTCCCATGTCGCGTGGAAACATTATAGATAACGTAGATCACGCCGTTGAGAAGAAAGAGCCACATGGCAAAGAAATGCCATTGCCGGGCGCCAGCGAGCCATCCACCGAGCGTCAGCTCCGATGGAATTTTAAAATAAAAGACCGGTGAGGCATTGTAAATTCTCAAACCACTTGCGACCATGATGCCCAGCGCGATGAAGTTGAGCCAGTGAGTGATCCGGATAATCAGCGGGTGTTGGAATTCTTTCTTCGTATTCATGTCTTACATCTCATGAAAAGGCTTGCAATCAGGACATGGACGGAATTTCATTTTCTTAGCATCATCAATAGTAACTTTCTTTGTTCTCGCCATGTACACGCGTGAACATTCTTGAGTATGGACACTCTTTGTCTTTTCAATGACCACAACGTTTTTTTCTGCACCTCCGCCGCATCCAACAATTATCACCACACTCGTAAGTCCGATCGACCACTTCATTTTCAGCATCATGGAGTTCATATGCCGGCAAACCAATCGTACCCTTGGTCTTCCCAATAACCACCGGGTTTATCGTTCGCAACAACAAGTTTATTGACCCACTTCGCGCTCTTATACCCGAGCTTCGTCGGCATCACAATTCTCATGGGAGCGCCATGCTCAAGAGCCAGAGGCTTTTGGTACGCTTCGTAACACAACATCGTCTGAGGATGGAGAATGCTTGGCATATCAAAGGATGTATAGTATTCATCTCCACATTCAACGGCGACATACTTTGCGTTCACATCCGCACCGACGAGGTGCAAAAAATCCCGAAGCGGCGTTCCACCCCATTGGGGGATCATACTCCATCCTTCGACGCAGCAGTGCCGGGTGTTCATAACACGTTTTGGAAGGGACATAATCTGTTGAAGAGTATATTGACCGGGTTTCGTGACCATACCTTCAACAGTTAAGGTCCAATGTGCGAGATCAATATCGGGCGTGTCGGTATCGTATCCATTAACGCGGAAGCCATCTTCCGGTGTGAGATCAGTATCCGAATATTCGGGTGCAAGCTTGGTGGGATCGAATACTTTCCCTTGAACCCAATCATTAAAAGCTTGAAATGTTTTCAGGAAAGACTCTGTGCCACCACTGGGAGAGATGTCACAGCCCGCGAGGAAGAGAAGAGGAGATAGTTTTAACAGTTTCCGTCTGCGAAGGGAAAATCCCCCCTCCGACGAATCGCTCACCGCAATGATGCTCCTCTTCTTCATAGGTCCCTCGAGAGTAGTAGAATGTCAATAAACAGAGAGAGCGACAATACGTTTGTCGCCCTCATAAAATCAACTCATCATTGGATATTGGTTACTCGTGGTTATCGTCTTTCTTCTCTTCTTTCTTTTCCATCTTCTCACCCATTTTTTCTTTCATCTCTCCTTTTTTCTCCATTTTCTCACCCTTATGCTTCATCATCTTTCCCTTCTTCTCCATCATCTTTCCCTTCATCTCCATACCCTCTTTTCCCATCTTCTCCCCTTTCTTCTCCATCATCTCGCCCTTCTTCTCCTTCATCTCGCCCTTCTTCTCCATCATTTCACCTTTTTTCTGATCGGAGGCCTTTTCCTGGGCGGCGAGACGCGGCTGAACAGCAACACACGCGATGAGAACTGCAATCACGAACATTAAATTTTTCATACACCCTCCTAGAATTTGAACCATTGGATAACTGGAAAGTAATTAATCACGGCACAAATTTAGGCAACACTTTTGTCAAAGTCAACTTCGAAGGGAATTAATTTTTTATTAATTGCATGGCTGTTATTTTCCCCCCATCCTTCGCCTTTCAGATGTTCACTGATCACCACCCTGCGGACCAACCCATGCTTCGCCATCAACAAAAAATTCCTTTTTCCAGATGGGAACAACTTTCTTCAACGTATCAATGCAATAGCGACATGCCTCGAATGCTTCGTTGCGATGGGTTGCGGAGACACCGATCACAACACTTGCTTCACCGATATCCACCCGTCCGATCCGGTGAACAATAGAAACGTTTCTAATATCCCATTTCTTTCTCGCGCCATCGGCAATTTCCTGCATCTGATTGAGAGCCATGGGCAGATACGCTTCATATTCAAGTGCGAGCACTTTCTTTCCCCGAGAATGGTTTCTCGTTGTTCCCACGAAAAGATCGATGCCGCCAGCCGAAGGATCCCCGAGAGATTCAAGGATCATTGGAATATCTATCGGTTCAGTGACGATTCGGACCATGAAGCTCCATAGGTGAAGTTAGAGGACTGTACGCATGTCGATTCGTTTTCGCCGCGGTCATCCTCCACTTACGGGCGGAATGATTGCAACCTCATCTCCCTCACGAAGGATCTGGTCAGATGAGATATACTGATGATTCAATGCGCAACGGAGATAACGTTTCCATTCCTCCAGACGCGGATAACGGTGCACAAGGGCTTCGACAAGATCAGAAACCGATGACTCCCGAGGAAGTGAGAGCGTGAGTTCTTCCCTTCCTGCAAGATCACGAGCAACCGCAAACAACTTGACGTTCACCGCTATCATAACAATTCGATCTCCACCTCTTCGCCAGCGCGAACAATTTCACGTTCTTCTGGAATAATAATCAGACAGTTCGCCTTTGACAGCGACGTAAGAATGTTTGAAACCTGAGGACCAGTTGTGTGCACAACCAGCGAGCCATCGCGGCTCTCCACGATTCCTCTGACATAATGCCGCTTCCCATCTTTTTTGATAATCTCTTCCTCCAACCGCGCTCGTATTCCAACCTGTCGATCACTTGTATGGCCCATCAACCTGAGGAGTGCAGGTTGCACAAATTGAAGAAACGTCACCATCGTCGACACGGGATTACCAGGAAGTCCGAAGACTGGTTTCGTCTCGTACAGTCCAAAGAGCAACGGCATTCCCGGTCTAATATTGATTTTCCAGAATTTGATGTCGACGCCCAGCTCTCGGAACACTTCCAACACGAGATCGTATTTGCCAACAGAGATTCCCCCCGAAGTGATGAGAACATCTTCCTTCAGCCCCTCAGTGATCTTGCTGGTAAGATCGTGCCGGTCGTCTTTCGCAATTCCAAGATACCGGGGTTCGGCGCCGATCTTCTTCACGAGCGCTGCAAGGACATGAGCATTACTGTTTCGAATCTTTCCTTCCGAGAGTTGTTGATGCAGTTCGACCACCTCGCTCCCCGTCGTGAGAATCGCAACAGACGGGCTCCGGTACACTTCGACAAAACGCCTTCCCAACGACGCAAGAACACCGATCTCTTGAGGACGGAGCGCTTGACCTTTTGTGAAGACCTTCACGCCCTTCGCAATGTCTGTCCCTGCCCGACGGATATTATGACCAGCAGAAATCGTGCGAAGAATTTTAACTTGCCCATCATCAAGAGACTCAGTCCACTCCAGTTGGACAACCGCATCGCAGCCTTGGACGATCTTGGCGCCAGTCATGATACTCATGGCCTCCCCAGGTTGAAGAGATCGTGTTGCTGTGAATCCCGCTGCGATTTCCTCAACGACGCTCAAGATGACCGGTACCTCACGGATGTTGTCGGTACGGACCGCATAACCATCCATCGCGGCATTATCAAATGGAGGAACATCATCCTCTGAAACGATGTCTTCCGCGAGAACCATGCCAAGTGATCGATCTAATGCGGTCGTTACCGATCCCAAAGAGCACACAGAGTTTACAATGATCCGAATCGCATCCGCCGCGTTAATCATACCCTTCGCTGGATAATCTTCTCTTTAAAATCCGACTGTGAATTGACTGAGAGAATTGCTCCCGCTTCATCTGTCGGAAATTCTAGCAGCCGATCGTCGTATTGGTGAAGTACCGATTCGATATCGTGTTTACCAGGGAGCGATTTTGTTTCTTCGATAATGCTCTGGTTCATAATAACAGGATATCCCCTCTCGCCGCGGTATGTTGGAGCCACTATCTTTTTGTTCGATTTCCAATACGCTTGTAACACGTTGACGAGCAGGGATTGTGTCATCAGGGGATACTGAACCGGACAGATCATTGCACCATGCAATTCTTTCTGATCAAGCATATCGTAACCGATGCACACAGATTTCATGACTCCGCCGTTCGAGTGATCGTGCGAAACGATTTTTCCCTCAAACCACGAAGACATTTGTATCGTCCCCTCTTCTGCCGAACCAAGAACAACCACAACATCTGACACTTGTGCGGAGTAGAAGGCATCGACGATATGTTGGATAAAGGTCTTTTTACCGAATTCCAACAGGGCAATGGGAACTTGTGACGGAGTCGCGTACCCACCCGCGAGAATTATTCCAGAGATCATAGACGATCCGTGTGAACACAGCAGATAAATTCCAATTGACGAGCTCAAGAGGTATGATGGACATTCCGCATTCAACCTCGTGTCTGGTTTCGCATCATTTAACACTGTTCTTAAATATACTTTGTCTCCCCGTGATGTGCAAACGACTCACGTAACAGTGGACCGACGGGAAGAATGCCTGCGATATGATTTTGTTTCGAGAATGGATTTGATCTGCCGGACCGCGAAGAGCACCTCTTCATCGGTCGTATAGAAATGGGGGGCAAGGCGTATGCCCGCCCCTTTACGATAATCGACAAGTATTTCTCTCCGAAGAAGTTCTCGTGACACCTCATAGGCGTGAGGAACATTAATCGTCACGGTACCAGCGCGGCGCTCAGGGTCCAGCGGGGAACCGATCGTGAATCCAAACCGTTGCGCTTCACCGATAAGTAATGCTGTCTGATGTTTTGACTTTTTTCGAATACGATCAATCCCGATTCGAGAGATGATCTTCGGTCCTTCCTGCGCGGCATACAGTGCCGGAATGGACGGAGTGCCATTCAGAAATCTGGTGGCGTCACTATTATAGTGCATGGAAGTCTCAAACGCGAACGGCCGCGCGTGAGCTGCCCATCCGGTGATTTTCGGCTCCAATCGCTTCCGAAGTGCCGGACGAATCCATAGGAATGATCCCCCCGGTCCACCGCACAGCCACTTCAGCACACCGCCGACGAGAATATCCACTCCCAATTTCCGCACGTCGACCGGAATGATACCTACTGAATGATACGCGTCAAGAATAACGATCGCACCACATCGATGAGCTTTTTCCACAATTGCCTTCACATCCTGAATGTAGGAGCTTTTGAATAGGACGTGGGAAATCGGAACGAGCAAGGTGTGATCATCGATCGCATCGATCAGTCGTTGTGTTGAGACAGCGATCTGGTCATCAGAAGTGACAACCTTCACTCTCGCTCCGCGATCTGAAGCAAACTTTTCGTAGACATACATGACTGAAGGGAACTCCATATCCGTGT
>JACOSX010000032.1 GCA_016178625.1 Ignavibacteria bacterium | reverse complement strand
GGGGCCGATGACCAGGTCGTAATCTTCGAAGATGAGGCTGGTTTTAGCCTCCATCCGAAGCTCGGCCGCATGTGGTGCAAACGAGGCACAGATCGGCAACCAATCGTCTGGACCCGCAGCCAGCATCATCAACGATTGAACGTGTTTGGTTGGGTCGACCCTGTTCATGGACACCATGGAATGATCCGATGTGCAAAAGGCAATACCGATGGCTTTCTTACGTTCTTATCACACATTGTGCGTAGATGCAAGGACAAGTGTATTCATCTTTGGGTTGACAGAGCTCGCTGGCACAAAGGCCCGCGTATAGACGAATTCTGTACTCAACATCAGCAAATCCGACTCAACTACATTCCGGCATATCACCCGGAATTAAACCTCCAGGAAACACTCTGGAGAACGATGCGCTATGAAGAAACAACCAACACCTACTTTGAGAGTTTTGAGGAATTAACCATCAGCGTCTTCAAACGTTCTCAGCGATGGAAGCCAGCGACAATCAAATCACTATGTCACGTTTCTTAATGCGTTTACTATAATATACCGGAAGATCACCCGATTTTCTTTTTACACACACTCTAACTCAAGTTGACCGCTTTCTAGGGATCATTTTGAAATAAGGGCTGCCGAAGGTACATTGAGTTGTTAAAAATTGTCCCACGATGCACCAAAGGCAGCCCGATGTTTAAACTCCTCCGCATTCCGCGCCAGATCAGTGATCTTCTTGCTGAACTGGAGATGTTTTTCACTCTTCATCAATGGATTCATTTTCAGACGATGCTTCTTTCCTTATTGATAACACCCTATAAGGCAACCGTGCGGGGTCGAAGCCGTGTACTGGCCTTCGGAACGCATCGCACGAAGCACAACGAGTTTCTCCAGCACAGTGGTGAACTCTTGGGCAAGGCGCTCCAATACTATGCTCTGAAACTGATCGCTCTGCTGGAGCAAGCTCAGGAAGCGATGTATGTGATCGTCGATGACTCCAAAACAGCCAAACGGGGCAAGCACGTCCAGGCTGCCTTTCGCCTCTTTGACCATACCACGCAACGTTTTCTCTGGGGTCACCAGTTTGTCTGTGTAACACTGCTGTATCGAGGAATGACTATTCCCTATGCCATCGAACTCTACCGCTGCAAGGCCGATTGTCACAAGCGTCATCTACCGTTTCGGAAACTGACCCAGATCGCCAAAGACCTCATAGCCGGCCTCCCTGACTTCGGCATCAAGCGCGTCTATGTGCTGGCGGATACCTATTATGCCTCTAAACAGATCATCCGCACTGTGCGGGCTAGGGGTTTTCATTTTGTCAGCTTCCTCAAGTCAAACCGTCGGCTCGTCATCAACGGTCGAAGCACCTCCGTGTCCAAGTTCCTGAAGCGGTCGTTCCGCAAGACTCGCAAACACTGGATCAGCTTCGGTAAAGCTCGCTATGCCACCGTGCAGCAAGCGTGTTATCTTCCTGGCCTTGGAGAGGTCTCCGTTGTCTTCTCTCAGAAGAAGGGACGTCGAACTGTCTTACCATTGTTTGCAACCGATTCAACACTGACAACCAAGGAGATCATTGCCATCTATCGGAAACGTTGGTCCATCGAGGTTCTCTTCAAACAAACCAAGCAGTACTTGGGCCTTACGGCTTATCATCATCGTGATGAACACGCTGTGAGAACGCACCTCCAGCTCGTGTTACTGGCCTACGCCCTCCTGACCCACCTGTTTCTTACCGAGCAGCGTGCACAAGGTAAAACATTCACCACCAAACTGCTGGCAACGTTTTCACCAAGAGAAACTCAACAACGCATCCGAGCTCTGGTGGCTGTCGATACCCTTGATTGCATCCAAGACCGCATCCCTAAACGATGGATACCAACACAACATTACAAAGAACAAATCATTGATCAGATCAAAACCTATTTGTTAGCCGCCTAACAGGCGGTCAACTTGAGTTATTGAGCTTGATGGGATAGTTGAGAGGATCCTGGCTGCTCTTGATCTTGACCTGTATCAGCTCTTCTTCCACCGAGGAGAGTTTTTCATTGAGAGCTTTCACGGCGTCACGGATTGCCGACCTCGAGGGATGTCCCTGCGCTCGCTTCGACACGTCGTCGGTCTGTTTCTTTATATCCCGGATGGAGTTGATCGCTTCGTCCGTGGCTGAAAGCTTATCGCGTATCTTGAGCAAGAAATCAAGTTGTTCCTGGAGCTCGCCCTGTGCGGTCTCGACGCGTGGATCCAGTTTCACTTCAAAAGACTGCTTGAGTGTATCTTTCCCTGCGATCAGTCG
>JACOSX010000054.1 GCA_016178625.1 Ignavibacteria bacterium | reverse complement strand
ATGCCGAAGATATTTATCCGTGCGCCATGCTTTAGCCAATTCAACTGCCGCACGGAGTAAATTGCCGTGATATTGCTGCAGTCGATCTTCGAATCGTTCAAACAAGGTAAACGCATCAGCGGCGGCACCGGCAAACCCAGCGAGAACCGTCCCATCATAAATCTTCCTTACTTTCTTCGCCCCTTGTTTCATGACTGCATTGCCGACTGTCACCTGACCATCACCGCCGATCACCGTATGTCCGTTATGGGTGAGACCAATAACTGTGGTGGAATGAAAGAGTTCTGGCATGGAAGTGTAGTCGTTGTGGTTAAATTTTCCGCCGGAGACGCGCGACGGGAATCTTCATGGCTTCACGGTACTTTGCCACCGTCCGCCGAGCGATGTTAAGCCCGTTCTTGTTCAACATTTCAGCAATCCGATCATCGCTGAGTGGGTGGTTCGGATCTTCAACATCAATGATTTCTTTGATCGTTTTCTTGACTTCCTTGTTCGAGACTTCCTCACCGGTGGAGGTCGTGAGCTTGTCGCTGAAGAAATGGCGCAACTCGAAGACCCCATATTCGGTTTGAACATACTTGCCGTTGACGACTCTACTAATGGTGGAAATGTCCATCATGATCACTTCTGCAATATCTTTGTAGATCATCGGTTTCAAGTTTTCGCCTGTCTCGAAGAATGTCCGCTGTTTCTCGACGATCGTACGCATGACTTTCATCATTGTGTCGCGACGCTGATTGATGGAATTGATAAACCACTTCGCAGCCTCGAATCGTCTGCGGATAAAGTCCTTTACTCCGTCGGAGGCACCATTTTTGTTCCGACGCGACATCAACTCTTTGTATCGCTTGTTCACCCGAAGCGGTGGCACGTTGCGATCATTCAACATGATGATAAAATCATCGTTGTCATGTTCCACGATGAAATCGGGGATGATATAATTTTGCTGCGCGGAAAACTCGCCCTCGCCCGGTTTTGGATTGAGCTTTTGAATGAGCTCAATGATCGGTTTGAGCTGGTCGATATGGATATCGAGTCTCTCGGCAAGTTCTTCGTAGTGTTTCATCGTAAAATCTTCGAAGTGATCACGCAGAATCTTGAGACCCTGCTCACGCAGTCCGGGGTTGTACTCACCAACCTCAAGCTGGACGATCAGACATTCCTGCAAATTGCGCGCAGCTATTCCCAGAGGATCGAGACGTTGAATCATTTTCAACACTTCTTCCGCCCGATCATTCGTGATCGAAAAACCGTGCGAGAGATTCAAATCCTGGACAATCAGCGATAGTTCTCGGCGGAGATATCCGTCTTCATCTATGTTGCCGATAATCTCTTCGCAAAGAATTCGTTCTTCTGCGGTGATATCCAACATCACGATTTGATCCAGCAGTCGCTGGGTGATTGTTGTCTCGGCGGGCTGTGGAAATTCTTCGCGGTCTTCGTCATCAGATTGAGTGTAACTTGCCTTATGACCATCGAGCTCGTCATTCATGAAATCTTCAAACGTGTAGCCATCCTCTGCAACAGAGTCCTTCTCAACCTTCTGTTCTCCATCTGCTAAGGATTCCACTTCATCAAGTTTCGGTTCTTCCTGTTCCTGCGTCATCTCCATTTCGTCAGCCTCTTCCAACAAGGGATTTATCTCCAACTCTGCCTTAATGCGCTGTTCAAGCGCGAGCACCGGCAACTGCAGCAGCTGCAGATATTGCACCTGCTGCGGAGTCAGCTTCATCTGAAGCGATTGTCGTTGCGAGAGGTTTAACACGATGATCTATTTACCTGGGATTTTAATCTAGGGACAACTTCATTCTTAGCGTTGCGTATGGGCTCCCGACGCCGACACTCTCTCTCAAATTCATTATACCACGATTCGCCAAACTTCCGTATCAGTGGATCCTTCAAGAATTCGTACAGTCGTACATCCTTGAGAGATCCCTGCCTCAGTGCCGGTGAACACTCTGGAATCTCTTCGTATCGAACGCGTTCGACAACCCCTTTCGATATCCTCACAGGGAAGAGATGGCACGAAAGCGGTTTTCTCCAAGAAGTCTCTCCACGTAAGAATGCCTTCTCGAACGAACACCGGGCAATTCCATCTTCGTAAAAGACGAATACACACTCTTTATTATCGATGCAAGCGGTGGCAAAATTTCCGGGCCCTCCTTCGAACATGCCCAACTTTTCAATCGCTTGCATATGCCGCGATGAAAGATACTTCTTAACCTTAGGATATGCCTGTTCAATCTCCTGAACTTCGTTGTCTTCGAGAGGCGCGCCTCGCCCCCCGGGAAGCGTACAGCACGCACCTTTGCAACCATCCAGATCACAAACAAATGGTTGGTGAACAAGATCTTCTTCAACGATAGCTTCACCTATGACAAACATGGTATAAAATACAAAAGATTTAGGAAAGAGAAAAGTATAACCGTCACAAGGATTCCTTTTGCTTGAAATTGCTGAGACAACGTGCTTTCAGGACTCAGAATGTTATAGCTTGGTGAACATTTTCCCTGCCAACTGTTTAACAAGCCCTTTGAACTCCAAACTCAGGAGATTGACTAGAACGTCGGAAATAGACATACAGCTCTCTTCTGCGATGCTATCAATGTGGCGTGAATCTGCAGCAAGGACATCATAGATTTTCCGTTCAAAGAGTGTGAGTTCGACTGATGGTTTCCGGTCTTCGCTCGTCGAGTTCCTCAACAACGGGCGTAACTTCGGCCCCAACTCATCAAGGATATCCTCAATGGTTTCAACAAGTTTCGCCCTCCCGTCTTTGATCAGAGCGTGGCATCCTTTACTTCTCTTCGAGCTGATGTTGCCGGGCAAGGCAAATACCTCTCGGTTTTGATCCAGCGCTGTCGTTGCAGTGATCATCGCCCCACCATTGACATCAGTCTCGATGACAAGGGTTCCAAGAGCGAGCCCGCTGATGATCCGATTCCGTCGCGGAAAATTTACGGCATCGGGCTTCGCGCCCATTTCATATTCGGACACCATTGCACCATGTTCTATCAACCGGTCAGCAAGATTTCTGTTTTCCGGAGGATAAATAATATCCACCCCCGACCCGACGACGGCTATCGACCTTCCATAAGATTTCAGAGATGTTGAATGTGCCACGGTATCAATACCCCGTGCAAGTCCACTCACGACCGTGATCCCAAGTCTTGATACCTCCTGGCTGAATCGTTCTGCCATCGTCTCACCATATTCTGAAGGCGAGCGAGTCCCCACAACGGCGATCGCATATTTGTCGACATCAAGAATCTCACCCCGAACAAAGAGGTATGTAGGTGGATCAAAAATTCTCTTGAGGGCATCGGGATATTGCTTGTCCCAGAAGGTGAGGACGCGGGCATTGACCTTATTCACTTTTGAAAGTTGTACCTCGGCGTGTTTCTTCGCGTCATCAACCTGCGAACCTTTCATGAAGTTGACCACCACCGTTGCAAGCCTTCTGCTGAAGCCTTCCACCGAAGCAATCTCTCTCGGCGAACCTTGCATAGCAGTTGATGGATTCCCAAAATGAGAGACCAATGCCCGGAGACGATTCGACCCAATGCCCGGAATCTGCGAAAGGACAAGTAAATCAAATACGGAAAACATATTCCACCTCCCGAAACTCATTAGAATTTCACACGATAGATTTGAACCTTTTACCTCATGACCCGATCTATGGAATCGAGCCACTCTCTGTTATTCAAGAACCTCAAGTCCATCAACTACTGCGACGATAACCGAATGCACTGGGACCTTCTTGTTCTTCACAACCTGTGCTGCTCCCTGACCTTCTTGAATAATCAAGACGGTATCACCGACGCCTGCATCAACTGAATCCAACGCAATGATATCTCGACCGATAAACGTTCCTCGGAGATCGATTGGCTGAACAATGAGAATCTTCTGACCACGGAGGTGCTCATTCTTCTGTGTCGCGACAAGCGTTCCTATCACTTTGCAAAGAGTCATGCTGCCTTACACAATTTCGCGTTTGAATTGTTCGACCAGATCTTCAGCACCCCTTACCGACGGCGCTTCTGCGATGATTCGGATGATCGGCTCTGTATTGGATTTTCTTAAATGGATCCAGGAATTTGAGAATTCAATTTTCAGCCCATCATCGATATTTATTTTACCGTTCGATCCATATCGTTGTTTGAGACGTTCCATGAGGTCATCGGGGTTGGTTTGAGTGATGCCGACTTTGGATTTTATGATGAAATATTGCGGCAACGATGCCTTAAGTTGGGATAACGTTCCACCAAATTCTGTGAGCTGCTGCATGATGAGTCCAATCCCCACGATCGCATCTCTCCCATAGTGAATGGAGGGAAGAATCACCCCACCACTACCCTCTCCGCCGACGAGCGCGCCACATTCTTTCATCTTCTGAGAGACATTAATCTCACCAACCGGTGTGCGAAGAACTTTCACGCCGTATGATCTCGCGACGTCGTCCACTGCTTTCGTCGTGGAAAGATTCACAACAACAGAGGGTGAATAGTTTAAGGGTAACTGATGCGGCGTATATTTATGTTTCTCTAGAATAAATTTGACGACCGAAGTGATTGTGTATTCTTCACCGAATGGCTCTCCTTTTTCAGTGATCAAGACGAGCCGATCGACATCCGGGTCGACGGCGATGCCTAAGTCTGCACGTTCAGTCCGAACCCGCTCGCACAGATCACCAAGATTCTCCGGGACCGGCTCCGGCATCCGATTGAAGATACCACTCATTTCACAGTTCATTTCTATCACCTGGCAGCCGAGCTCTCGAAGCAAGTGCGGCACAATGGCGCCTCCCGCCGCATTGATGCAGTCCACTACTACTTTAAATCGCTTTTGCCTAATCCGATCGAGCCTGAGGTACGGAAGATTAATCACCATATCGATGTGCTGACGCAGGTATGAATCATCTGCAAGGTGATTACCAAGTTCACCCCACGGAACGTACAATCGTTGTTGGGCATTCGCCAGTTCCCAGAATCGATCGTTCTCTTGCGCGTTGAGAAACATTCCACTGCTACCCATGAACTTCAATCCATTCCACTGCATGGGATTATGACTTGCGGTAATCGAAATTCCCCCCGCGGCGCGTAACTGTTCAACGGCGATTGCAATCGTCGGGGTTGGTGCGATACCCAAAGCGATGACGTCACACCCCATGGCCATCAAGGTCGAAGAGACGAGATTGCCGATGATCCTCCCCGTACTTCTCCCATCGCGGCCAATGACAATTTTCCCGCGATCGCAGTACTGACCGAATGCACTTGCATATTTCACAATGACATCGGGGGTAAGGGTTTCACCCACTACACCTCGCACCCCTGAGATACTGACCATTAACGACATGAATTCAACTTAGCCTTCATCATAAAAAATTGAGTGCTTTTTTTGGAAATTGCTTTGTGAATGTAGCAAAGAGGAGCCTTAGAAGCAAGAGATGAGCACTTTTCCTTGAATCTCACATGAATTTTCCGTACGTTGCTTGTAGAACCTTAACATTCGGGAATGAAAGCGATGCTTTCAGAGACGGAGAAACAGTTCTTACTGCACGTGGCGCGGAATTCCATCGAATGCGCCATCCGAAATGCTCACCTGACCGTTTCCGAAACTGTAATACCATCATTGATAGAACCATCGGGCGCGTTCGTGACACTGCGCATCGGCAACAAATTACGCGGATGTATTGGGTATATTGACGCGGTCAAACCTTTACTCGAAACAGTTGAAGACGCAGCGACGAAATCCGCCCTCGACGATATCCGCTTCCTGCCGGTGGAACCTGAGGAACTTCCAAACATCACAATTGAGATTTCCGTCATCTCCCCCATCGTTCCGATCCGGTCTATTGATGAAATTGAAATAGGCAAGCATGGACTGGTCATCGTTTACGGAACCCACAGAGGATTACTTCTACCACAGGTGGCAGTCGAACATGGCTGGGATCGTGAAACGTTTCTGAGCCAAACCGCACGTAAAGCAGGGTTACCACTGTACCTATGGAAAGATCCGGAAGCAAAGTTGTTCAGTTTTACTGCTGAAGTCTTCAGCGAGCAACCAACAGCAGTCCACCAACATTGACAGGGAAACCATGATCTCAGTTCGGCAACCATCAGTTGCTGGCATGTTTTACCCGGCGGATCCTGATGCGCTGAGCCGAGACATCGACCGCATGCTGACCGACGCGCCCGCAAAAGAGACCGGCGGTTCAATCGTTGGACTGATCGTACCACACGCAGGGTATCCTTACTCTGGTCATGTTGCGGCAAGTGCGTACAAGTTACTTCGGAAAACGTCATTTGCAACCGCGGTGATCGTCTCCCCGAGCCACCGGGAATTTTTCGATGGCATTTCTATATACGATGGATCGGCGTATCGCACTCCGCTCGGAGAGGTTGCTTTAGACGTGACGTTGCGCGAAGAACTCGTGTCGGACGACGATGTGATCTCGATATCGATACTCGGGCATGGCGCTGAGCACGCAATCGAGGTGCAACTCCCTTTTCTTCAAAAAGTGCTGGGAGAAATGAAAATCTTGCCCATTGTTATCGGCAACCAGCGTCGCGACTATTGTTATCATCTGGCTCGGAAACTTGCTGAACACCTGAAAGGAAAAAATGTCCTTCTCATTGCGAGTACCGATCTCTCCCATTACCATCCCTACGAGACAGCCGAGATGTTCGATGCCATCGTGATGAGAAATGTTGCTGCCTTCGACGACGATGGATTAATGACGAACCTTGAGGCTCGACGGGCTGAGGCGTGTGGCGGCGGTCCCACCGTTACCGTCCTTGCTGCATCTAAACTCCTCGGTGCCAACGTGGTGAAGATTTTGAGTCATTGCAATTCCGGCGACATCACTGGCGATCGCCACGCAGTGGTGGGATACCTATCGGCAGTACTGCTTCATACCAATTGAGTGCAGATGCCCCACCGCTTTCCGAACGTTTCCATCATTGGTGCAGGAATTGTAGGCTCGACCCTTGCCGTAGCACTCTTCGACAAAGGATATCCCATTGTCAGCATTATCAGTCGGACAGGGCGCGCGGCGCTCGCTCTCGCAAAATTCGTACAATGTAAAAAAGTATCTACACAACTCGAAGACCTTGAGCCGCAAACGGACCTCCTTCTTGTGACAGTACCCGATGATCTCGTTGCTGAAATCGGATTCCGACTCGCGAAGATCAAGCAACTGAGATTCAAGAAACTCTTTGTTATCCACTGTTCTGGTGTTCATTCTGCCGATGTGCTTAACCCCTTACGGAACAAGGGTGCATCGGTCGCTGCGATGCATCCTGTACAAACATTCCCTCGTTCTTACCGCCCCGAAAAATTGAAACAGAAGCTTCGCGGCATTTATTACGGCATTGATGGAAAGGATGAAGAAATCAAGAAGGCTGAACAACTCGTGAAGAACTTGGATGGACACGCCGTTATTATCCAGCCTGAGATGAAGCCACTCTACCACATTGCCTGTGTGTTCGCGTCAAATTACATGCTGATTTTTCTTAACACGATCAGCGAGTTGACGAAGATGTTACATGTGAAAGCCTCGTGGACGGAATTATTCGGTCCGCTGATGACCACCACAATGGAAAATCTCGTGAGACAGCCATCCCCACCGCCACTAACGGGTCCCATTGTCCGCGGGGATCTCTTGACGGTTGAACTGCATTTGAAAACACTCTCGAAGCATGCACCTCAGTACTTACCACTATACACTGTTGGTGGAATCGAAGCTGCCCGCATCGCGAAAGAGCACGGGAAGTTATCGCAACAAGACTTCAACAACATCATTTCTCTTTTCAAAACGTTTATTAAATCAACTTCAACCAAACACACATCGAAGGTGAAACGTTGAAAGCACTTATCGCAAGCGGCGGCCGCGGCACACGTCTCCGCCCTCTCACGCATACACAGAACAAACACTTGATTCCAATTGCCAACAAACCGATCCTGCATTACGCAATTGAAGCAGCAGTCGATGCCGGCATCAAACAGATCGGCATTGTGTGCAACGCGGATAGCCATGAAGTTCAAGACGTCATCGGAACCGGAAAGCAATGGGGCGTGAAGATCGCCTACATCCCGCAGAAAGCTCCACTCGGACTTGCGCACGTTGTAAAAATCGCCCAGAAGTTCATTGGCAAAGATGATTTCATCTTCTATCTCGGTGATAACATGGTCGTCGGCGGGGTGAAACGCTTCATCGAAGAATTTGAGAAGAGCGATTGCAATGCCTTCCTCACGCTTGCAAAGGTTAAAGACCCGGAGCGATTCGGCGTCCCGGAAATAAAGAAGGGAAAGATCGTTCGTGTCGAAGAGAAACCCAAGAAGCCGAAAAGCCAGTTTGCGGTGGCAGGCATTTACATTTATGACTCGAGTATTTTTGAAGCGGTTAAGAAGATAAAACCAAGTGCACGTGGCGAGTTGGAAATTTCCGATGCCCATACCTACTTGATCAATAAAGGATATAACGTTGGCTATAGTGAGATCACCGGATGGTGGAAGGACACTGGAAAACCGTCAGACCTTTTAGAAGCAAATCGATTGGTGTTAGACAATATGCACCCGAGTCTTAACGGCGTAATCGATAAGGCATCAACTGTTGTCGGGAAAGTAATTCTGCAAGAAGGATCGAAAATTATGAATAGTGTCGTGCGCGGTCCTGCGACCATCGGCAGAAATACAGTCATCGAAAACAGTTATATTGGTCCTTTCACGTCGATTGGAGACAACACCGTCATCCGCGACGCTGAGGTCGAGTACAGTATCGTCCTGCGCGACTGCAAAATCCTTAACGTGAAGCTACGAATCGAAGGAAGCATCCTCGGCAACGACGTGGAGATTGTCGAAGCGAACGGCAAGCCGCATGTGCATCGGTTTATGATAGGAGACCAGAGCCGGGTGGAAGTGGCGTGAGAGAGATAGTGGATGGTGGATATTGGATGTTAGCAAAAAAGTAATAAAGCTATGGGAGGTTGAAAATATGGAATTTGATTTAGGAGAAAACTATGATCGTCAAACTTGAGGCGGGGGCATTTAAAGGGCTAAAAAAGGTTGCCATCGAACCAAAGAACGTCAATTTACTTATTGGTGCTAATGGAACTGGTAAGACAAATTTCGCTGACTTGATCGAGTTTCTCTCTCTTGCAAGCAGATTCGGTTTGAAAGAAGCATTTGATAGACGAGGAGGTTTAGGCGAAATACGCACGATGCTTCCAGGCCAGGGTAGACCCCCTGCGTTACATTGTTCTATTAAGTTGGGTGCGGATCCATATCGTGGGATCGAGGAAGTGAACTATTTCTTCACACTTTCTACTTCAAAGGCATTATTTGTGGCTGACGAAAGTTTAGATGCCACAATATATCCTCGATCAGTAGGTAGACCTACCCCTCCAGGAAAAGTAAACTTCGATCGTAGTAAGCCAACCAAAATTAGTTTTAAAAGAAACAGGGACAAAATAGAATTATGGAATGCGGGAAATCTCCAAAACCCTGAAAGTTTCAAAGTTCCGGAGAACTTAATCCTTAATGCTTATGGGAAGTTAGGTAATTTTCAAATCATTACAGACTACATAGGGTCAATGCGAGTATACAATATTGATGCAACAATTGCGAAAGAACAATCAAATGGTGGCGAGGTCGAACTGGAAAGGACGGGGTCAAACTTAATTCCTTTTCTCAAAAGGGTTATCGGAAATGACAACATGAGAACCAGATTGCTTGCCGATTTAAGAAACGCTGTGCCATATATTAAGGACATCAAACCCGATAAAACTTATTCTTACAAAAACCTAATATTTTCCGAGGAAGACTCGAACCTAAATTTCCGTGCTCAACAAATGTCCGATGGCACCGTTCGATTGCTTGGTTTACTTGCTGTTCTTCGACAGCCAGTTCCACCCCCAGTTGTTGTTATTGAGGAGCCAGAAAATGCACTTCACTCATATGCGATTGAAATGTTGCTCAGAATTTGTCGAGAAGTCAGTGTTTCTGAAAAATTCTCGACTCAAATATTCATTACTTCGCACTCACCAAAAGTTGTGGATGAAGTATTAAGCATCGAGAGTCGAAGAGAAGCTGATACTCAAGGTTTCGTGACTCGTCGACAAAAAGAAGGATATAGTACTATTAAACCTGCTCCACCGAGCGTTATTCAGGCTATTGCGAAGAACCTTGGCAGACCAAGTGACTTTCTGAGGGAGGGTGACTTTAGAGATGCGCCTAACCAACCTGAATTGACTGATGGAACGGGCAATACATTATGATTATCGTTCTTGTTGAGGGAAATGGTGATGCTCGTTCACTTCCTGTTCTCTTTTCAAAATCCAAAGGCACAAACTTTGAAATCGAATGTGTCGACATGAAAGGAAAATCTAACATCATTAGAAAAGATGACGGGTTTGAAAAAACCATTCTAAGGAAGAACGACTTAGGAAACTCAGAATTTGCTCTCCTTTTGGATGGGGATGTAATGGAGCCATATAAGAGTCTTGTGGAAGAGAAAGATGATATGACTGCAAGAGCGGCGAACCTTTCGCAGGAAAAAAACATTAGTGTAAGAGTGTTCTGGGCGATCAGAGAATATGAGTCATGGCTCGTGGGGGGGCTGAGATCTGGTGATCGATTCTGTGGCTTAACCAAAGCAATCAAAGGTCCGCCTGGAGATACCGAAGCTGCCCCGATCGATCCGAAGGAATGGATTAAATCTCATCGGACAGACAACAGATATGATCCCGATATTCAAGTCTGCCTTACCCAACGTATAGACATAGGCCTTGCTAAGCAACGGAACAGCTCCCTAAGAAAAATTATTGATGAACTTTAGACCTTTACTTTCAGACCAAGATTTATGAACTTTCAAACGATACTATTGAACATCAAAGATCGGCTTTGCACTGTCACCATCAACCGTCCCGACAAGCTCAACGCGCTGAACGCACGGTGCAAGTCGGAGCTGAAGGATGTCTTCACAAACCTCAGAACAAATCCTGACGTCGATGTCGTTATCATCACCGGTTCAGGAGAGAAGGCATTCGTCGCAGGTACCGACATTGGTGAGTTGACGACCCTCAATGCACAAACTGGGAAAGAATTCGCCATAGGCGGACAGGCGATCTTCGATCTCATCCAACATCTTGGTAAGCCGGTCATCGCGGCTGTCAACGGATATGCTCTTGGTGGTGGATGCGAGCTTGCGCTGGCATGTCATATTCGGATTGCATCGGAGAATGCAAAGTTCGGTCAGCCGGAAGTGAACCTCGGCATCATCCCCGGCTACGGCGGCACACAACGACTTGCGCGGCTCGTTGGCGTAGGCAGAGCGATGGAGATGATCCTCACGGGCAACCAGATCGACGCACAGGAAGCGCTTCGCATCGGATTGGTGAATAAGGTTGTCCCACTTGCAGAACTCTCGCCAACCTCAGAGGCGATCGCAAGAACAATTCTCAGCAAAGGGCAGCTCGCCATCCGCATGGCGATCAAAGCGGTGAACGCAACCATGGAGGTGCCACTTAGTGAGGGACTGAAGATCGAAGCGGCAATCTTCGGCGAGTGCTGTAGCACGGATGACTTCAAAGAAGGGACGCAGGCATTTACGGAGAAACGGAAGGCGGTGTTTAAAGGAAAATAATTTCGGATGCTCGATGTGGGACGTGTTGTAACCGCACGAAGTAAATAACAACAAGACCTCCGACTTCTGACTATGCAATTGCTCGGCAAGAAGTCGGAGGTCTAACGAGGAGAAAATTGGATAAGCCAGTAATTTTTCGTTTCTTTACATCGATTGCATTGGCAGGTCTGGCGTTGGGGTTGTTTTTCATGAGTCGTCCCAAGCAAGCGAAGCTCCCAGAGCGATTGCAGCATGACATCGGTGAGATCGTGACCGGTGTTGATCGCGATGTAGACTCAGTGCTTGCGCGGTTCCACATTGAGAAGAGTTGGATCAGGAAGAAACAGGTTCCGGTTCCGAACTCAACAATCAGCCGGACGGAGCGGCAAGTATTGATTCCCCACGATGTTCTCCCTGTGCAGATGACCCTGGCATTCAATACGATGGCTCGGCGGTTCGACGGGCGAGCGATTGCATCAGAAAATATGAAGGAAAACTCCATCACGATTCACATCGAGCTGGAAGGATATATTGTGCAAACGATAATCTTGAAACCGATGGTGGAGTTAAAGAAATCTAAAGAAAAGCCGAGGCAACCGAGGACATGACTATCTCGACATCTCTGCAGTTTCAATCATAAAAAAAACGCGAAGACGCAGAGGGCGCGGAGAATAGCTGAGGAGAAACATCTGAAAAATTCAAAATGGTCATTCTGGACGAAGTGTCCGAAGGTCCGAAGGACTCCTTCGGAGGATTCCTTCGGAAGACTCCTTCTGGCGAAGCCATCCCTTCGGGAGGGGAAGAATCTCGGTCTCGAAGAACGATTGAGATGTTTCGTCCGCAATCTGGCGGACTCAACATGACAATCAATAATTCAGAAGTCCCTAATTATTTAATCTAGAACAGGATAATGAGCAAGCAATCTCCATCAACCGACACCCAATTCATGGATAAGCTCGTCTCGCTTTGCAAGCGGCGCGGGTTTGTTTTCCAATCATCAGAAATCTACGGCGGACTCAACGGTGCGTGGGACTACGGTCCGCTCGGCGTTGAGCTTCTCCGCAACATCAAAGAGGCGTGGTGGAAAGACATGACCCATCGCCAGAACATCGAAGGCCTCGATGCAGCAATCCTCATGCACCCGCGAGTATGGGAGGCATCGGGACACGTCGAGAACTTCACCGATCCGATGGTTGACTGTAAGCAGTGCAAAGCCCGGTACCGAGTTGATGAATTACTTAACGGGCTATCAATAAAAAAACAAAAAGAGATTTTGCGACAAATTGATGAAAGCTATGCTAGGCTTAATGATGTAGAAATTGCGGCGCTTTTCTCTCAACTTCCTGAAGCGGATCCCCGTTCCATTCTTAAACTTATTAATTGCCCCAACTGTGGCAATAAAGGCACGTTCACCGAAGCACGCAAATTCAACCTGATGTTCAAGACATTCGTCGGTCCGGTGGAAGATTCAAGCGCAGTCGTCTATCTCCGCCCTGAGACGGCGCAGGGAATCTTCGTTAACTTCCTAAACGTGCAAGGCGCGTCACGGCAAAAGCTTCCGTTCGGCATAGCGCAGATCGGGAAAGCATTTCGAAACGAGATCAATACGAAGAACTTCCTCTTCCGCACGCGAGAATTCGAGCAGATGGAGATGCAGTTCTTCGTCAAGCCGGGGACCGACGACCAGTGGTTTGAGTACTGGCGAGAACAGCGCATGAACTGGTTCGTCCGGTTTGGGATGCCAAAGGAGAAACTCCAGTGGCATCAACACGAACCAGGGAAGCTCGCCCACTATGCGAAGAATGCATACGATATCGAGTTCAAATTTCCCTTCGGATGGGGAGAGATTGAAGGCATTCACAATCGGACCGACTTCGACCTATCTCGCCATGAGCAATATTCCGGCAAAGGCATGAAGTACTTCGATGAGGAGACAAAAGAGAAATTCACTCCGTACATCATTGAAACATCGGCGGGAGCGAGCCGCTCATTCATGGCGTTCCTCGTGAACGCGTACGCAGAAGAGGAAGCGCCCACGGCAGAAGGAACAATGGAGACGCGCGTCGTGATGAAATTCCACCCCAAGCTTGCGCCAATCAAGGTAGCAGTTTTCCCGCTCGTCAACCGCGATGGGATGCCGGAGATTGCTCACAAGATTGAAGAAGATCTGCGTACACATTTGCCGGTCTTCTATGACGATAGCGGAGCCGTCGGGCGGCGCTACCGGAGACAAGATGAGATCGGTACCCCGTACTGCATCACGATCGATTCGCAGACATTGGGCGACCAGACGGTCACGGTTCGTGATCGCGATACGATGGTGCAGGAAAGAATTGCGAGTGACAGGCTTGTTTCATATCTTATGGACAGAATTTACAAATTCTAGCAACAGTGTTTCGAACCGTTGAAAGGAGACAATTCATGAAGACGAACCTAAAGATCTTTTTCGTTGTGCTGGTTTCCGCCTCTATCTTACTTTCGGGATGCCAAGCCAGTAAGACCGTCAAAGGTACAGCCATCGGAGCCGGTGCTGGAGCGATTATCGGTGGGATCATCGGCAAACAGGCTGGCAACACTGCAGCAGGTGCAATTATAGGAGCGGCAATTGGGGGTACTGCAGGCGCATTGATCGGGAATTATATGGATCGCCAGGCAGAAGAAATGAAAAAAGATCTCGCTGGGGCAAAGATCGAGCGCATTGGTGAGGGGATCAAGATTACATTCAACTCCGGCATCCTATTCGAAACCAATAAGGCGGAATTGCAAACTCCTGCAAAAACCAATATCCAAAATCTTGCCAAGATCTTGAACAAGTACTCTGACACCAATATTCTCATCGAGGGTCATACGGATTCGACGGGCAGCAGTGAGTACAACCAGCATCTCTCCGAGCGGCGGGCAGAATCGGTCTCGAACTTCACGAAGGGATTGGCCGTTCAGGGTTCTCGGATTACAACTGTGGGATACGGGGAAAGTCAGCCGGTCGCCTCCAACGCTACGGCAGAAGGCCGCAAGCAAAATCGCCGAGTGGAAATCGCAATCTTTGCTAACGATAAACTCAAAGACGCTGCGAAGAACGGCGAGCTCAATTAGCATATCGTTGCATAGCGTGAATTATCAACTTCGCTCAGCAGACCTTCGCGGTATCGCTGAGCGAAGCCGTTTTCGTTCTTTGCCTTATCTTCGATTATCTGCTGAGAACATATCAACCACATCCCAAGTCATGAAGAGGAGCATCACGACTGTCACGACGCATTAATACACTCTTGTTGTACGTAAGTCTCGCACTCATCAGCCCCATCCATTATTGTTCAGCGCAGTGGATCGGCGACTCAATAAGCGAATCTCACATTCGCAAAGGGATTGATCTTGTGTACAACTTGTCGTTCGATAGTGCGAAGGCTGAGTTCCAACAAATCACGCATGCGAAACCCGACCATCCAGCGGGATATTTCTTTCTCGCAATGGTCGATTGGTGGCGGATCGTCACGGATATCAATAATACGTCGCACGACGATCACTTCCTCGGAATGTTGGATAAGGTCATCGACCTTTGCGACAAGCGGCTCGATAACGATGGAAACGATCTTACAGCATTATTCTTCAAGGGTGGGGCGTTAGGTTTTCAAGGGAGACTTCACGGCAACCGTGAGGATTGGCTCAAGGCTGCAAACAGCGGTCGAGAGGCGCTACCGATTGTTCAGAAGGCATACAAGGTTGCACCGGACAATTATGACATCCTTATGGGTATGGGGATCTATAACTACTACGCTGCGGTGGTTCCAGAACTCTATCCGTTCGTGAAACCGTTCATGGTGTTCTTTCCCAAAGGAGATAAACAAAAGGGAATTGAGCAGTTGCGATCGGCATCGCAACAGGCTCGTTACGCAAACGTCGAAGCAACGTACTTTCTCATGCAGGTCCTCCAGAATTTTGAGAAGCAACATACTGACGCACTTCAGCTCGCGGTGCATCTTCACCAGTTATATCCGAACAACGTTATCTTTCATAAATACGTCGGGCGATGTTATGCAGCAGTGGGGAACTGGACGGAGATGCGTGGAACATTTCTTGACATCATGCATCACGTTCGGGAGAAACGACTCGGCTACGATACAACCGTGGAGCGCGAAGCCAATTATTACCTCGGGTTACATGAGATGACATTTGGAAGACATACCGACGCTCTGCACTATTTTTACCGTGCTGATGAACTTTCACGCTCACTCGACCGAGCGGAGATCTCCGGTTTCATGGTCATGACCAACTTGCGCATCGGAATGATTTATGACTTGCAGGGCAAACGCGATCTGGCGATTACACAATACAAAAAGGTTCTCGACATGAAGGACTTTCAGGATGCGCATAAGCAGGCGGAGCAGTATTTGAAGACACCCTACAGCAAATCATAGCCCCCATGCTTTCCATCGTCCTGTTCGGTTTGATTGCTGCAGCGGCGGAAATTCTTGGGGGTACACTTGTCATCTTACGGAAAGAGTGGCCCCGGAAGGTGCAAGAATATCTTATCGCTCTCAGCGCCGGTTTTCTCCTCGCCCTCGTGTTCTTCGAACTGATGCCGGAAAGTTTCGCACTGCTTGGTCACGCCGCTCCACTCTATATCATCATCGGCTTTGGCATGCTTCATTTCTTCGAGCATACGATCGTCGGGCATCTGCACTTCGGTGAAGAAATCCATCACGAGGTGATGGTCTCAAAAGTTGCAAGCTTCTCTGCCTTTGGTGGACTATTCGTTCACGCGTTCTTCGACGGCATCTCCATTTCAGCAGGCATGCAATTCAATTTCCACATCGGTCTGCTGATCTTCTTCGCGATCCTCCTCCACAAAATACCGGAGGGGTTAACCATCGCATCGATTATGCTTGCGGCAAGTCAGCCGCGAAAAAATGCCTTCATCGCTTCGTTCGCCATTGGTGCCGCGACGATGTTGGGTATTATGATTGTGTTCCTGCTCGCGACGGTAGACGCTAAGGCGATTGGAATCGCGTTCGCATTTTCAGCGGGAGCTGCGACGTATGTAGGTGCGAGTGACCTCATTCCTGAAATCAATCGCTCAGACAATCGCATTACGCCATTGATTGTGTTCGGAGGGATGCTGCTTTTCTACCTGAGCCAGCAATATCTGAAGATGTTTGTCGTCACCGGGATGTAGGCGCTAGAAGGCGATGCTCACGCGATGGACTGCACCAATTGAGCCGAAGGATGTAAACGCGTAATCGACAGTATACGCACCGGTTGAAATTCCACCGCCGATGGAGAACCCTGCCAGCCCTGAACTCGTGCCAATCTTGGATTCCCGCCTGCGCTCGTTGTTGTAACCGACTCGGAATTGAACATTCTCACTTGCCGTGAACTCTGCACCAATCGTGAACTGTTTGAATCGGTCGAAGAACTTATCCTGCTGTTCGTTCAGCTTATGAAGGTTGATGGTGAGGACGGCAGGAAGATGCTCTGGATAGAGTGCAACACCCATCGTGAAATCGAGCGGGAGATTCTCTCGTGTCGCAACATAGGGATTGAGCTGAGTGCCGAGATTCAGAAGGCTCGCTCCCACTAGGAAGCGATTCGCCACAGCAGTATACTGTACGCCGAGATCGATAGCCGCCGCGGTCGAATGTGCTTCCGCAATTGAAGAGTAAATAAACTTTGCGTTCGCTCCGTATTTGAGGTCAGGCTGAAGCTGTCCTCCATATCCAACCGTAACTGCCAGATCGCCGGCACCGAACGTACCGAGGTCCTGACCGTCTTCGCTCGTTCGGGTGAACTCTCCGTAATTGATATACACGATCCCCGCGCCGACGAAGCCAAGATTTGGAATCTCCGTCCCGAAACTCGCATATCCCGAATTAATATCCAACATATGTTTTAAGAAACCGAGTGACACGCGGCGCGTGGTCAGAGTCGCAAGTGCTGCAGGATTGTAGAAGATGGCATTAGCATCGTCGGTAATTGTCACAGTGCTACCGGCGAGGGCGGCAGCTCTGGCGCCAACGTCGTTGCGAAGAAAATCATAGGTGGTGTTCCCCTGTGCAATCATAGCGGAGCTGCATAAGATTGAGAGAGTGAAGATGATTACTGTATTCCGACGAATCATGGCAGTTAAGAGACAATGTGGATAGTGAAATCTGAAATTAATCTAATGAATTGTTGCGTGAGATTCAAGAACATTTACCGATGGATGACACTTGATATTGCACATGAAAACCTCTACATTTCAATCGTATCCCCGTCGACCTGACCGAATTTATTGATTTGGAGGTCACCATGAAATACTTCTTCATCATCTACCTATTGCTGCCTGTTGCAGTTCTCGCACAACAGCGCTATCTTGTTACACCAACGAACGAAGCCATCCCGCTTCGCGACGACGAGGGTGCGATTAACGTTGCGAGAAAGTATCTTACCGAACACGCCCAGGTCTCCGACTGCGTTAATCCGTTTACATTCGGATATACCCCTGAACAATATGAGCCCATGTTCGACTTCGGCGGTAATCATAAGGCCGTCTTGGCGATGTGGTTCATTGCACCCGGCAACGGCATGATCGATACTCTATTTTGGCTGAAAGGAAACTATTATCCTCAGTCAGAGCCAGACCTCGTGACCGTGAGGATCCATAAGTCTAATGTAACTCCTGCGCACGGACCGGGCGCGGATTTCCCTTCCAATTGCATTACGTGGGGTTACTTCAGTAATTCAAACGATCTCGATCAGGGGATTTCACCTTTCATCGAAGATGCCACCGATACGACATGGTTCTCAACAATAGAACAGCCGTACCATACATTCCCTCCAATGGGCGATGAGATATGGGGATTTGGGGGCTACCCGGTCTACGAGCAGCACAATTCCGTGAATGTCCTGGATCTTTCATCTCTCGGATTTACACCACAGATAGAAGCAAGACAAGTATTCTGGATCTCTCTAACCCTTGTTGGTCAGCATCCGATCGATCCCACTCATTACTGGTTTTCTGGATTCCCATCATTCGATCAAACACACGGTGCCCCGGTTCCATCCCGCGCGTGGAAATTCTACGAGCACGGAAGAAGCTATAATCCACATTCAAATTTTTTCTGCCACAGCGCTGCTGTTGACACACTTATTGGCAAACTATGTGAGTTCTGCCCGATAGAGACGACGTATAGCACTCCGCGTGGATGGTATGCTCGCGGGGGTTTGCCCGAAGAGAATCCAAACGGCGCGCTGGCATTTAATTGGTGGTACACAATGACTATTACGAGCGACATCCCACCGGCAGTCGTTTCGTTTGACAAACTCAAGCATACATCGTCAAGTTTGTCTCGCCTCGTTACTGCCGAGATCCAGGATTGCGACCCGGTTGACCTCACGCGGGCTGGAGTTCAATCAAGTATGATCGTGTATACCCTCAACAACACGCAGTGGGACACCATCCCGATGAGCAACTCGCTCGGTGATCAATGGTTAGGCGTGATACCCGGAGCTTCGCCTCCAACCACAGTGAAGTATTCCATTATTGCCACAGACAGCAATGGCAACGTTGGTACCTCACCACTCATCACATATAAGGTTGTACACCAGCAGAATCTTTTTTATACGTTGGATACGACCACCTTTGCCCAATGGGTGGAAATCAACTCTCCAGGAAACCGAATCTCGAACTGGTTCACCCGCAACGAGGTTCCGCCTATCGATTCATTCGATGTCTGTACGGCTGGCCCGTTCGAACTCGGTGGCTCGCTCTTCTATTTTGGTGAGCACGTACGCTATGCATGGGTAAGTCCAGATGGTGTCGTCGCACTCTCTAACGCGGTAACAGATACTATTGAGATTTACCGTGTCTTCTCTCATTGCTTCCCGACACTTAACATTCCCTGCGCCGAACTCCCTCGAAACCTAATTGCACCTTACTGCCATGACTTGGCGGCGTATCCACCGAATCTTAACGGCGCCGGCAATGGCAATATTTACAGCAAACAAGAAGGCACCAAGTTCATCGTGGAATGGGACCACATCGCCAACGCCCTCAATGCAGGTGACTCGACCATAACCTTTGAGTTGATCCTTGACCACACCGACAACTCCATCGAGTTCCTCTACAAAGACATCGGCATCGGTGGACTTGATCTGGAACCTCTCGTAGGCTTGCAAGCAGAACCGACAGAAAAATGGTTCTTCGTCAATGAAAACGGAGGCCCACCGGAGTGGAAGCCAACAAACAACCGTGGTCTGAGGTTTACCACTAACTTCCCAGCATCAGTTCAGGATGGATGGAACTTAGTCTCTTCTCCCGTTTCAATGTCTGACCCAAGAAAATTAATTGTGTTTCCATCTGCCGCTTCTGCTGCTTTTGCATATGAGAATGGGTATGTCCCACAAGATACAATTAAAAATGGCACCGGCTATTGGCTGAAATATTCCGGCTCGCAGACGGTGCCCATCAACGGATTGCTCCGATCATTGGACACGGTAAACGTCGTTCAAGGATGGAACATGATCGGTTCTATCGGAACACCAGTGCTTGCCAGCTCAATCATCCAGATCCCGGCTGGGATCAAACAATCGAATTACTTTGGATATGATGTCACGGGATACTTCATCGCTGATTCAATCACACCAGGAGAAGGATATTGGATCAAAACAAATGCCGCGGGGAAACTTGTCCTGTCCTCGACAGGCGGATCGGTCAAGGAGGGATTGGCCATCAACCCATTGGAAAAGTTCAATGCACTTATCTTCCGTGACGCTGAGGGAAACAGTCAGTCTCTCTATTTTGCCAGTGAACAACACTTGACAACTCCCATTGAGGGATTTGAGCTCCCTCCTTCCCCACCAGACCAAACCTTCGATGTTCGTTTTACCTCAAACAGTTTGGTAACCATATATCCGGAATACATTGAACGAGCAAAGGAGTTTTCCATTACCCTCACCGGCGTTTCCTATCCGCTGCGAGTCAACTATATCCCAAACCAAAGGGAGAATAAATCGTTCAGCCTTGTCGAACAAAAGGAGCGAGTTGCCGTCAAGACGCATGCCTTACAAGGTGATAAGGTCACCGTTGTATCAAAACTATCCCAATCCATTTAATCCTATTACAAAGATCGAGTATGATCTGCCGAATATTTCTCACGTGAACCTTAAAGTGTATAACCTCCTCGGACAAGAAGTAGAAACACTTGTCGATGAGATACAGGAGGCAGGATATAAGTCGGTGGAATGGAAAGCCCAGCAAACGGCAAGCGGAATGTATTTCTACAAATTTGTCGCAGAAAAATTCACGGACACAAAAAAGATGTTGTTGGTGAGGTAGACTGTGGATCAACAATCCTTTTTCCGATGCAGAGTAATTCTCTTCATTCTCCTTTTCTTGGGAAATGCCATTCAATCGTCTTCTCAGATACATGCCTGGAGGAAAAAATTCCCTAGCTCAGGAACAGTCGTGGGGCTCAATCCTCTCACTTCTTCTATCATCTACACAGATATGTATCCGGGGAAATTGTATATCTCGTACGATAAAGGAAGAAATTGGGTGTATCGCGGAGTAACAGGCATGAATGATATTCGACAGATTGTTGTCCACCCGAACGATACGCTTACTATCTTCTGTGCGGGGAACTTCCCTTCGGATGGATTGCGGAAGAGCATCGATGGTGGCGTAACATGGCAAGTGGTGATTGGCTCGTATGCCATTGACGGCGAGAGCATTACCTACGACCCTCAGCATCCCGACACGATGTACGCTGGCAGTTTTGTCGATGGAAAAGTCTATCGCAGTTTTGATCGCGGTGAAACGTGGCGACTGATGGGAATTGCCGGCACCGAACTCTGCGCGTTTGCCGTTCGCCCCGACAGCGTGAATGTTCTATATGCTGGGACCGGTAATGGGACAATATCGAAGAGTACCAACTACGGTAGTACATGGAGAGTCGTTCGAACCAACCCTTCGCGAGGATTTCAAGAGGTACCAAAGTTTGTCGTCAACCAGATCAATCCGATGGTCGCATATGCTTCGTTGTACGGCGATCAAGATTCATCGCTTGGTATCGTTAAGACCACAGATGGAGGCGAGCATTGGGCGATCACTTCACTCCGCAACATCGAGATGTGGGGAATCGAAATGGACCCTTCAAATCCGGAGATGATCTACGCGGGGACATTCTCTGATAGTATTGCGACTGTCTTTCAAACGACGGATGGTGGCGCCACATGGATATCTTTTGGAAATGGAATTCCTGAAGGGGGTCAAGTCTGGAGCTTTCACATTCACCCGCTTGCTCCAACTGATCTCTGGCTGGCATGCGTAGCGCGAAATCAAGGTGCAACTGGTGTCTATACGTGGCTCAGCTCATCGACGATCATTAGCGGAATCGTCGCCGACAGCAGCACCGGTGATACGATCCGAAATGGGAGGATAGCAAACTTCTCGACAACAGACGTCGCTGATCTTTCTCAATCGAGTGGAACATTCGAGTTCGGGTATTTCGAAGGTGATTCTACGCTGAACCCGACTTTACACGTTTCAGCATACCCTTACTACTTAAAAGATCTAAAAGTAACTTTTATTCCAGATTCTGTTCTGCATCAAGATATTCTCTTGAAAAAACTTGATATCACAACAATCTCTGGGATTGTCAGAGATTCTCTCAATCATAAACCTCTGCAAGCAAAAGCAACATTGTTTTCAACGACATCGGTTGGCGATTTTAGTCGAACGGTCGCTACGGACTCGCAGGGAAGATTTGCACTCGATAGCGTTTATATTTCCTATTCACCGATCAATCAATACACAAAACTATTGGTTGAGCCAGAGATCCCTTATGTAACATCGACGATCGTTCCGTCGCCAGTCGACCACATGGGTCTGAGTCTTCAATTTGATCTCAACATCGCGGATGTCTTAGTCGCTTCATCCACTGGAAGTGGAAATTACGGCAGCTATTACCAATCAGCACTTGACAGTTTAGGATTGCGTTCATATCTCTGGGATGTCACGCGGCAAGGCGTTCCGCCCTTGAGGCGAGGAACTGAGTTTCGGGAAAAAACCATAATCTATTTCAGTGGAATCAATAGTACTCCCCTCTTATCATCAGAGGCTGATAGCCTCATAGCATGTCTTGATTCTGGATGCGATCTTTTTCTGACGGGACAGAACTTTCTTGAGCTAAATGACTCGACGCCGCTTTTCTCTAACTATCTCAAGATTGGTTACGGAGGAAATTCCTCGATTGTTTATACGAAAGGAATCAATAACGATCTTTTCAACGGATTTGGTTTTTATACCACAGGCGATGGAGCAAACGACCAAACATCGCGGGATATCCTTGTTCCAAACTCCGGGTCGGTAAAACCAATTATGAGCTATGGTGTCACAGGCTCTTTGGGCACGGCTGCAATACGGATCGATACCTTAGGGGCAGGCAGCAAAGCAATTGTCATGGGATATGGTTTCGAGGCGATCAATGGCGCGCTGACAAGAAAGAATGTTCTCAAACAAATCCTCGGCTACTTTGATGGCACAATTGTAGTAAATGTTGGAGATTTGGAATCTGCATTACGATTGCCTACAAGATTTTCCCTTGACCAAAATTACCCGAACCCCTTCAATCCATCCACGATTATCCGTTACGCACTACCGGTACAGAGCCATGTTGCCTTGAGGATCTACAATGTTCTCGGGCAGCACGTTGCAACATTGGTTGATGAGATTCAAGATGCAGGATACAAACAGGTGGAGTGGGATGCGTCGAAGATGGCAAGCGGTGTGTATTTCTATAAACTCACTACAGGCACCTTCGTCGATATGAAGAAGATGATCCTCATCCGTTAGTACCATTTGTTTCTTTGGAAGAAAATCATATATTGGGGTGAATTGAGCGGTTTCACAATTTTGCCCTTTTGATGCATCCGAGAGAAATCGATCGTCTGGTTCAGAGCATCTTGAGCGAACAATCAGCCGGACATTCATGCTGCAAGGACGGTACGTGCAGCGATGGATTGTGTGTTGTTCACAATAAGGAAGGCGTCAAAAATATCGTGCAGAACGGCGCTGCGCGTGTCACCGCAGGCATCGGCATTGAAGCCGCCGGCGGCATCGAGACCGACCTCGCCAGCCTGATTGACCACACTCTCCTCAAACCCGAAGCTACGAAAGATCAAATTATCAAACTGTGTGCAGAAGCGAAGAAGTATACCTTTGCAAGTGTCTGCATCAATCCAAGTTATGTATCGCTGTGTGCGAAACTTTTGCGTGATACATCTGTTAAAGTATGCACGGTGATTGGCTTTCCTCTTGGTGCGACGTCCACTGCGGCGAAGGCGTTCGAAGCCGAGCACGCGCTACGGGATGGTGCAAAGGAAGTGGACATGGTCATCAACGTCGGCATGTTGAAATCAAGTGAGTATGAGTACGTTGAGAATGATATCTTCGCCGTCGTCAGCACCGCTCGTCGCTATGGAGCGCTCACAAAAGTTATCCTTGAAACTGGACTCCTGACCGATGACGAAAAAATTAAAGGATGCTTGCTCGCCAAACGCGCAGGAGCGGATTTCGTGAAGACATCGACGGGGTTCGCCAAAGGAGGTGCCACGGTCGGTGATATTGCGCTGATGAGAAAAGTCGTCGGCAGTGCGATGGGTGTGAAAGCATCTGGCGGAGTGCGAACGCGCGAAGAAGCGCTTGCCATGGTCGCAAGCGGCGCGGATCGGATTGGAGCGAGCGCAAGCGTGAAGATCGTCAGCGGAAACGGAGAGGATAAATCGTCTCATTCATTAGCGAGGAATGTATGAAACATGTAACGGTTCTTCTTCTTTGGTTGTTGATCTCCTGCACATTAGTCATCCTTGGGTGCTCATCGTCTCAAGAGAGCTCGGAAAAGCAGGGAAACACAGAACCTCCACCCGTACAGAGTTCTCCAAAGACTGACGTAGGCGTCATCCCAAAGGTCGACACGTTGAACGTCAATAAGGAAACGACCCCAAAGCCGTCATACGAACCGAAGTCAATCTCACAACACGGTCTCCCAACGGGAAGGTTCTCCGTACAAATCGGAGCGTACAAGATGCCCGATAATGCTGACCGTATCGCCTCACTCGCCAAGGACCGATTTGGCAAGAATGTATATACGACGATCGACAAGAACGATAATCTCTATAAAGTCATGATCGGCGATTTCATGACGAAAGAAGAGGCTCGAGGTTTCCGGGATGAGATGGTTCAGAAATTTCCTAGTGATTATAAAGATGCGTGGGTCTCAGAGAATTCCCAAAAATAACTGGCATTTCATTCGGCTGCTCATTCTTCCTTTGTTGAGTGCAGTCTTGTGGAACACAGGGTGTTCGAACACAGGGGAGCTCACCAAAGACCGCCCACCGGACGTATCACTCAAAGGGTTTCTCGATATGTACGAGAAGACTTTCAACCCTGCCGATTACGATGTGGATGTTAAAACCATTTTGGATGAAGAGAATCGTCAGCGGTCGACCCTCGAACCCGCTATAGTCGTAACGCCTGCTGCGCCTGAGACAATCTCGGGTTTCCGCGTTCAGGTCCTCTTTACTCAAGAGATCGATCAGGCAAATCAACTTAAAGAGAATCTTGCCAATGCGGTCCCCGACGACTGGGTCTATGTTGTCTATGAAGCACCGTACTATAAAGTGCGCGTAGGAAATTTTGCCGATCGTTCAACCGCGAATCAGATGGTAAGAAAATTAGTGAGCATTGGGTATAAGGATGCTTGGATCGTCCCTGATAATGTGATGAAGAACCCACCACCAAAACCACCCGAGACGTTCATCGAACCAGAGAAACAGTTAGAGCAGCATCGCTGAGGCGTGGACTACCTGAAGCGGATGCGTACATCCTCAAGCGGCCATCTCGCTCGAACTTTAAGGGTTTCTGGATACACGGTAACCCGCTCCGCGAACAATAGAGGGAATGGTTTACCAAAGGTATATACACCATTCGAGTCGGCATCGCGGAATCCCCAAAGAGCATACCTTCCTTCAGCTAATCCATCAAAACCGAAATTACCCGGACCGGCGAGAACCCGCACCCGAGGCTTGACTCCGTTATTGACCACATTGATTGCCATAAGGTAGATGTTCCCCCGACCATCCTTCATCTCGTCCACAACGATACCAGAAATGCTACTGATCACCTTCTCATCGATCGTCTCAAAATGACGGATGAGTAGAGAATCAGAACGATGATTGCCGGCAAAATCGATCACAGAATCCAGAGCAATGGTGATCGTGTAGCGCATACCCTCAGCAAATGGCTTCGCAGGCACGAACCATGCTTCCGTCGAATGCAGCCAAAGAAATCGTCCACGCACTTGCCTCCTGGATGAATCCGAAAGTGAAAAACCTTCCTCGAACGTTACCTTTCGTATCGCCTCGCTGAAGGTTACGTGAATTGAGTCATCCACGAGGACACCCGCAGTGTTTTCTTTCGAATCGATCAAGTCAATTGAAGGTTTACTCGTGTCATGAGTTGCGCTTCCAATGAAGTCTCCACCACTCAGCGCACTGCTGATGAGGTTTCCGTGAAGATCTTTGAAACCTTTGAGATCAACATGATATACTTTCCCACTATCTTGTTCTGATGTAACGAGTTGGGCTTCGAGTGAGTGTGTGCCAACGAACGAGAGGTCTTGCACCTGCACGACTGCCCTCGTGAGGGTATCGGTGATCGTCACACCGTCGGTGCCTGAACTCAGCGGGTCCATCGGTTCGCTGAATCTAAGCAGAACATGGATGCGATCGATCGATCGCGCACTCGAGAGAAATGGCGCCGTGGTATCTTCACTCGTCATCCGAAATTGGATCCCGCTGAACGTCGGCTTCTCCCGCGTGAGCATCACATCCGAAGAAGACACACCGAATTGATCGGTCTGTCGATCATAGAGGAGGTTCTTGAATTCATCCCGGATTGCAAACACACGATAGGTTCCATATGCGAGATACGGCATGGTAAACGAGCCATCCTTCCCCGTCTGCGTGATATAATCCGGCTTGGTCCGGTTCGGATCGAGGGTATCCTGGAGTCGTGCAGATAATTGATACGCGAAGATCATAACACCTTCTGGGTTAGCATCAACGACCGATCCTGCGATAGAGGCAGAGTCAATGTGATCACCGGTAGAAAATGGCAGAGCATACGACTTCGCCATGCGATTAGCAGGACTCCGCGTGTCCTTAAGATCCGTTCCGATCGTCAGGATATATGTCGTGAAGCCGTGCAGAGAATCAGCGAAGCGAATCTCGACATCCTTCCCACTCCAATCGAATGTCAGATCACCAAGTGTCGGGGAAATGAAGATACTCTCCTCAAGTGACCGCCGGTCGACGTACTTGGAAAAATGGAGAGAGAACATCTTATCATGGAAATTTATTGTGCCTGCTTCCGGAGATGCTGAAAGAATTTCAGGAGGTATGGTATCGGGCGGACCTCCGGAGGGTGGCACTTGTCCCGCGCAGAAGAAGGAGGTCACAGTGAGCACAGCCGCGAGAACAAGCGGAAGCGGTCGTTCGATCACTGGAACTATTTCAAAAATGCAATGGTCATAGAAACGGACACTCCAATATAGTCATTTTTAAGAAATGACAAAACGCGAGTTCATCATCACTTCTCAGACAATCACGCGGACAAAGGATGAGCGTTGGCGTGTGTACATGGGCGTGAGCAATTTTTACGCTCACATCCTCGATAGGTTTCTCACTCCAGTGGACTTATGCGTTCATTATCCTTCTTCCCTCAGTACCTGCTGCACCTCCCTGAATTTCCGATAGTTTTGAATCGCCCGCTTGTGCTCTGAAAAGGTCTGAGAGAATTTATGCCCCCCCCATCCGTTCGCGACGAAGAACAAATACTTATGTCGGGTCGGATATAAGGCAGCAAGAATGGATGCATCGCCCGGATTGTTGATGGGACTGGGAGGCAACCCGGGATGTAGATAGGTGTTATAAGCAGACTCGCGATCGAGGTCGCTGTAATGGAGTCGGCGTGGTCCATCGTCAAGGATGAATTGAACTGTTGGATCTGCCTGGAGCCGCATGTGTTTCCGCAGACGATTGTAGTACACACCCGCGATCACTGCACGCTCAGAATCAATCGATGTCTCTAATTCAATAATCGATGCCATCGTGAGAATCTCATTAACCGAGAGGCCCAGGTCGGACGCCCGCTCTCGCAGAGTATCGTCGAAAATTTTCCAAAACTCACTCACCTGTGTTTTGATGATCTCCTCCTCATCTGTCTGCCAGTAAAACGTGTAGGTGTTTGGCGTGAGATATCCCGTCAAAGAGTTACTGGACGCCCCGATGCTATGAGCGAAACTCGAATCATTCACAAGGTACATAAAGCGCGCGGAATCGATACCCAAACTCCGAGCGAAGATGTGCGCCTGTCGCGACGCCCGAACCCCTTCGGGAATATGGATTGTGATCAGCTCAGTCGTTGTTCCAAGATGAATGTCTCTGAGGATCTCACTGTTCGACATCCCAGTTTTAAAGCGATACTTACCGATCTGCATTGTTGTTGTCAGTCCCCGGAGTCGTCCGGCAATATCGAACAACACCCTATTGCGGATGACACCCGCGTGCTCAAGTGAATCAATGACTTGTTTAAAGGTCTCCCCCCTGGAAACAGTGATGAATCGGTCGCCATCGAACGTATTCGGCGCCCAGAGGATTTCATAGATAATAATTCCACCCACCACAGCCAAGAAACCGAAGACGATCATGAAACGTCGCATCATAGCGATAGGTTAGCAACAGCGTTCAATGATGAATCGGATATTTGTCCAGCCCTCAACTTCATCCAGCCGAGCAGCGCGATCATCGCCGCGTTATCTGTACAATATTGAAATTGTGGGATGAACAATCGGCGGCCTTCTTTCGCTGAAATATCTTGCATCCTTTGGCGCAGCTCCGAGTTCGCGGAGACACCACCAGCAATCGCCACATCTTTGACCCCACACCTTCGTGCTGCCTGCATGGTTTTCTCCACCAAAACATCAATGACTGCAGCCTGAAAACTTGCACATAGGTCCCACAAGAGTTTTCCGTTTGTTGAAATCAACTGATCGCCGAGAGCATCTTTGCGATGATCTCTCAGCCAATAGAGAACAGCAGTCTTGATCCCGCTGAAACTGAAATCATAAGAACGTTCATCGAGCAATGAGCGGGGGAAGTTTACAAATTTTGGATTCCCCTTGGAAGCCAGCTTGTCGATGATCGGACCCCCGGGGAATCCTAACCCAAGCATCTTCGCAACTTTA
>JACOSX010000063.1 GCA_016178625.1 Ignavibacteria bacterium | reverse complement strand
GTGTAACGCTGGAATGAGCCACCTAACTTCATTTCGTGAGAGGCGACTTGCGAGGTGATGTCTCCTGATCCTCCGAAGTACATCTGTTTTGTTTTCGAATACATTGCAATCGCTTTACCGGGACGATCGAACGGAAAACTATTGAGACTGTAATCTGTTGGATTCTCCGAATAGGAGAGGTTCGTGTTATACCCTTTCGCGGCGAGCGCGAGACTATCTTTGTACTTCAAATAGTCATCACCAAAGAGTGGGTCGTACGTTTTCGCTCGTTGATCGAAGAAATTCAGGTTCACTTCGTAGAATGTCTTCGGATTCAGAAAATGCGTCATCTTGATGTTCAGGAGACCATCGCCCAGATCTTTTAACGGGATACGGTCCTGATTGAAGATGTGAATAATCGGAGAGTCGTGAACATCCACGCGCTGATCATAGATACGCTCACGCTGCCAGGCATATGTACCGCCGATGCGAAGGATAATAGGATTGTAATCCAGCGTCAATGTTCCATTGAACGAATATCGATTCCGCATCGTGCCGGGAATGTTACCAGCTCCATATTCAAGAACCCGCACCGTATCTTGTGCCTGACCCCTCCTACCGGAATTTTCATCGGCAAGATTCGTGATCCGAAATGGCTCGATAAATCGCACGTACGTATCTCGTTGAAATTGATTCTCACCTGCAACAAATAACTTGACCCGCTCGGTCATGATTGGCCCGCTGATGGTAGCAACATAATCGCTGTAGCCATAGGAATAGGTGCCGAAGTACTTTTCACCAGGATTAAATCTTAAGAAACCCTTAGAGAGGTTAAGGTTGTCGGTTTCGAGCTGGAGCGTTGCTCGAAGATTACTCGATCCCGACCGAAGCTGCTGACGGACAATCCCTGCATTCGCATTGCCATACTCAGCCGTGAAACCGCCAGAATGGACCTGGACTTCTTCGATGGCTTCCGGGATAACGCTGGTCGTATTCTCACCGGTAAGCAAGTTGCGCGTGGAAACTCCTTCAACATAATATCCGACCTCGTCACTCCGACCGCCTCGGATAAAGAGTTTCTGCACCCCACGTTCATCCTGCATGACGACACCCGGCTGAAGGGCAACAACATTGGCAACACCACGAAGAGGAAGTTTCTCAATCTCTTCCTGTGTAGAAATGCGGACGATGTTGGTTGAACTCTTGTTCACCAACGGCCTCTGCGCCACAATTTCGACAGGCTTCAGCTCGACACTTGTCGAGCTTAGACTGAAATTGATTTCTGTTGTGAGGTCACTACTAACACGAATTCCACTCTGGATCTCGTCTTGATAGCCTACAAAACTTACCTTAACGCTATACTCACCCGTGGGCACACTGAGAATCACAAACTTTCCATCATTGTCGGTAGCGTTGCCCATGGTCGTCCCTACGATCAAGACGTTCGCGCCAACGAGTGCTTCTTTACTCGCCGCATCGACAACCCTCCCAATGATTTTTCCATTACCGGCAAGAGCACCGGCAACGCAACTGAGTAGTAACACCAGAAGAAGTAACAAACGCTTCATTGGTTATTCCTCCATGAAGAATTAGTCGTCATCATATTTCTTGAGATGAACTGTCGACCCACTGTCGACGATGGCAAACGTGAATCGATGGGCACCTGCAAGGTCAAGGTTCGTCAGAGAGTCGATTGGGTTCGTTGTTCCTCCCTGATACGCGTAAATGGTAAACGTGCCCCGATAAAATCGGTAATAGTTATCGGTCGCTGAACCCACGGTGAGCGTAGCAAAGTTTTGGTTGTCTTTCGAAAACGTCACCGTCGTATCGTGACCGTTGTCGGGACGTTGATACTTGGCAACGATGGAATCTTTTATCCCACCCGTACTCCGAGAGCCATTCAGGAATCGGATCCCGATCGAATCGGCGTTGGGAGATGGGGCGAATGTGTAATGCTCATACGCCACAAAATAATTGATCACGCCGTACAGAACTTGTCCGTCGTCCGATGAGAGGATGGCTTTGGTATCGTGAAGCAGGTACACCGTTGCCTTCTGGTCAGTGTTGACCACGAGTTTGGGATTCTTAAAGTCAGCGACAATACGTTCAACTGTCGTGCTTGACGGATACTTGTGCCAGTAGTTTTTATAAGAGTATGTATCCTCGGATTTCAGCGACCCCCTTCCCACAGTATCGCGATGGCTTACAACCACAGAATCTGTCTGCTGAACAACCAACGTATCAACGAGCTGGCAATCCGACATCAAACTGATTTTCCGGTCTCCCGCAGGGACGTCGCGATAGGGAGTAGCCCCTTGGAAATTGATGATGCCATCCGATGCACCATCGCGGATAACTTCGAGAGGAGACGTGAAATCAACGCGAAAGCGGCGGTAGTATATTTTCGGATAGATTGTGACTCGTGCCGTATCGCGGGCGAGGATCGTGTCGGGTCCATTAATGATTGTCGACTCAACATGATACGTTAGAAACAGTGTATCCGGGTCGATGGAAGACTGAAATGCGATAGTGTCGACTCCGTTAGCAAGGTGGGCAAATCGCACCATTGCACGAAAATCAAATTGTGATTCTGAGGGTCCTCCCGGAATATCTACACAACTCCCCAATCCCATGACACCAAGAACCAGGAAGAAAACTACACAACAATGTTTAGGGGCCATTCTTTCGTCAGCACATAAGGTGATAATTAATCTATCGCAACAAAACCATCTCTCCGTGACTATTTCATCATGAGCATTTTTCTCGTGATTGTGAATCGCTTATCCTGTGCCCCCTCGTCGGATAGTGCTACCGCGATCATCCGCACGTAATATACTCCGCTTGGCAGCGATGCCCCTTGCCCGCTCTGACCATTCCATTCGAGAGAATATTGACCGGGGAAAAACGTACCATTCGCCACTGTAGCGACTTCCCTGCCAAGCACATCATAAATTGCGATCCGAAGCTCGGCGGATCGATCTGTTGAAAACTGAATATGCGTTGTCGGATTGAAGGGGTTCGGATAGTTCTGATACAAAACAAACCCCTTAGGTATCTCCGGGGGGATCGGCTTGACATCAAGCACTCCATACGCTCCATACTTGATCAGGTATAGTGATCGTGTCGGGGCGTTGGATACCGTGAGTGTAGAATCTACATCCATACGCACGCGTATCGATGCATTGACAAGCTGATCGACAATAACAATACTATCACACACAGACTGCACGTAACTTCGAGGCCAGGAGAATTTCATCGGGTATGTGCCGACACCGGGCTGGAACTGCACCTCGAATGTATCTACCTGCGTGTACGAATGGAATCTGACGACGCAGAGTCGCAATCCCTCTCCGATGAGCGGCGAGACCCACCGAGCATCGAAGAATCCCGCCTGAACGGGGGGCAATTCAAACTCTCCGAGACCCGGGTCGATCCCCGACGTTGCATACGGATTCACTCCGAAATAAATGACATCTCGCGCCGGACCTGTCTCCGCCACCGTCAGGGGAATGACCCAATTGCCGACACCCGTTCGGGTTGTTCTGAAGGTATAGATCGAAGACCATGAACCCCAACCAACGGTGTTCTTCCCTCTGACACGCCAGTAGTATTTCGTGATACTCTCCAGGGCGAACGGCAACCGCCAACTTAAGACCGTGACCGTGGTATCGCTAAACACAACAGCAGAGAACACAGTGTCCTTCGCGACTTGAATTTCATAGGCGTCTGCACGTTCACCGATACTCCAATCAAACTCCGGAGCAGTCGGGACATCAGTCGCTCCATTGGTTGGATTCAACAAGAACGGGCTTGCGGGCGGGAACAGTGTGACAAATCTCCGAACGGATGAATAAGGGCTCGTGCCCACTGCGTTCTTTGCATTCACCCGCCAGAAATACAGCGTGCTATTTTGCAGCGGCCCGATTTGCTTACTGGGCACGACAAGTGTTGAGTCATTGTTGATCAACACCGTGAATGCAGAATCACGCGCGACCTGCAACCGGTAGGAGGTCGCTCGACGCGTCGTGTCCCACATCAGCGTTGGTCGGGTCGGGACATCACCTGCACCATCGGGCGGAGAAGAAAGCGTAGGTTGAGCAGGAGACGTTGCGTTTGTAACGGTGAAGCTCCTTTTCGCGAACGGTCCCTGTCCAGCGCCACTCACCGCAGCAACTCGCCAGAAGTACATGGTCAAGGGGTTTAGTGGTCCGATGCGTCTTGATGTCGTCGAGACCGTATCAGAACCGATGATCGAACCAAATAAAGAGTCCAATGAATATTGCACAACATAGGTCTTCGCACACAGATCTCCCGCTCCGGGCGTCCATGTCACTGTTGGAGATTCATCCACATTCGTTTGACCATCAGCAGGAAACGTAAGCGCCGGAAAGAGAGGAAGTCCCGTCTGAATTTTGAATTTTCTCGGAGTCGAATAGGCGCTCACGGCGTTAGCATTTCGCGCTTTCACGCGCCAAAAGTATGTATGACAGAAGTTCAGCGGTCCAACCTGCGCCGACGTGTCAACAACGAGGGAATCGCTGAACAGGATGGACGTAAACAGTTGATCTTCCGAAACTTCATATCGATACGTATCAGCGAAAGGATTCTTCCGCCATGTGATCGTCAATGTCTGCGGCTGGTTCGAATCACCATCAGCAGGGAGAAAAGCCGTGGGGGAAGATAACAATGTCGTGAACTTGCGAGCCGTGTAGGCGCTTGAGTCTTTCGTGTTGAACGCGTTCACCTTCCAAAAATAGACAGTACCTTGAGCCAGAGAATCGATGCGCCTTGAAGTGGACGCCGTCTGTATAGCTACCTTGGGATTTGTAAATGCGACATTGTCCGCAACCTGCAGGCGATAATTATCCGAACACACATCTCCCGACCATTTCAATGTGTCTGTAAGAGGAAGGTCGGTCGCATTGTCATTGGGCGTGACTAACACGGGTGCCGCGGGTGTCGCTAAGGTTACTCTGAAATTTCTTACCGCTGTATAGTTACCCGTGCCGCCCGTATTCGTTCCTCTCACTTTCCAGTAATAGGTAACACAATTCTCCAACGGACCGATTTGGACGGATGTATCGGCAACACTTGACGTATCCTTCACAATCACTGAGAATCCTGTATCCTTCGCGAGCTGAACTTGATATGTTGCCGGGGCGATTGGCACTTTATTCCAGCGCAGAGTAGTCGTCACCGGAACATTTTGTTGAGATGCCGTGGGCGCCAAGAGCGTCGGCGGATTCGGCGGCAGAAGAAGAGTCGTGAATCGGAACGGCGGTTGCTGGAAGAAGCTCGCGCCATTAGGATTGTATATTACCACGCGCCAGTAATAGGTTGTGAATTGCTTGAGTCCAGCTGGCGAGTATGACGGCGACGTTACTACCACCTTTGTTGTGTCTTGAAACGTTGAATCGGTCGATACCTGGACCTTATAGAAGAACGCACTCGAGCCCGGATCCCACGACAAGGCAACGTTCAGCGGCTGGTTGGTCGCTCCGTTGGCAGGTGAAGGACTTCCCACTATTCCCGGGGGCAGCGGCGGATTTGGCTTCGGTCCGTACATGATGATCTTGATTTTTTGAATAAGATTAAAGTCGGGATCATGCGTCGTCCGGTATAACGAATTCGTCAACATATTAATTCTGATATTCGATCCCACAAGCGGATCGAAGCCTGTGAGAAACGAGCTATCGCAGTATTGTGAGAGAATGGAAGGCGCCGCCCACACAAATTTCATCACAGTGTTATTATCGTTCGGCGTGATGCTGATCTGAAAGGTGTCGATCTGTGTCCTACTTGCCGACGCTCGGATATTCGGGGTGATCCCCGTCGATGGAAAACATGAGGGATTAGGAGCCAACTGATAAGAGAAATAACAATAGAATCCAAATGGGGGCGGAGGATTTTCAGATTCAGTGACCACCTGGCTATCTGCTACATCCCAATGATCCGAAAAACCGCGGAGAGTCGTCGCGGCGTCGAGGCATCGCGTCGCACTATCATGAATGCCATAATACAATGTGACCGACCTGACAACAGATTCACTGTCGACGATCATGATCGGCAATCGAAATTTAGGCAAGGACTGACTCATTGTGGTTGAGGGACACCCAAGACTACCCGCCACGATTGCAACGCAGAGATAGACAATCTGAGATTTCTTCTTCATGAGCACATATTAGAGTACAAATGCGGAAGCTCGTCGAGAATTGAACTTCCGCATTTGTGAGGACCCGATGACCACCCACCACACGATGATCCACAGGGTGTGGGAAGTATTATTTCATTAGTAACAACTTACGCAGAGCGGAGAATTGCTCAACGCCGCTGGCGCCCGTTGTCTTTGCCATCATGCGAACATAATACACGCCGCTTGCGGCTGGACGACCTTGCGCAGTCAAACCGTTCCATTCAGTCGTGTAACTGCCCGGTGCGTACTCTTGAGAAACCAGCGTCGAAATTTTTTGTCCGAGCATATTGTAGACAGAAATTTCCGTCACCGCGCTCTTCACAACATCGAAGCTGATCGTCGTTGTTGGGTTGAAGGGATTAGGAAAATTCTGATGGAGGGCGAACGCAGCCGGAAGCGATGGCTTCTCCGGTGTCACAGCATCAATCGTCCTCGCTCCGTACTTGTAAATCCGAAGGCTCATCACCGGGGACGGATCGCAACTCTGGGGAGCAGTCAACGTCAACGAATTCTGGAGGAACATGTTAATATTTGTCGGCAACGCACAACGTGTCGGATCAACGAGGAACATACTGTCGCACCTTGCCATCAGGTATGTGGCATCGGGCCAGGTGAACGTGAAGTCAGCGAGGAGCTGATCAGAATACTGGAACGCGAGTTTAAAGGTATCCTTTTGTGTTGGGTTCGAAGGAACGGGCCGATAGTCCCATGGTATTATTCCAGACCCCATACCGCCATCAGAAGTCGCGGGAAGGTGACCGGGGATGTTCACCCAGCGAGCATCGAACGAGAACGCCGGTGGGGGATATTCCGCTTCCTTAATTGCCGGGTTCAAGCTATCATCAATACCATAATGTGCATTTATATGATTGCCGAAATAACGCGTACCGGTATTACCAAAGCTGTCGTCAACCCGGATCCAGAACTCAGAGGAGACCTGTGCCCAAGCCGATGTGCCGACGATAAGCAATAACACGAACACACCGACAATTGTTGTAAAGCGTTTCATCAAATTCATTTCTACCCTCCAATAGGTTTTGTGAGATATATAAAGTTATTTAGGTACTATGATACTTGGGTACTAAGATACTCTTTATTTTGAAATGTGTCAAGCGCAACCACCTTCGGGTACTGTCCTCATTAGGTCCGTCATCCATTCCGACGGAGACCGTCGGAACGAGGTAACACGTCCATTCTAAATCTAAGGAATGGACTCTACTGCATAACACCGCTTACATAGTTCCTCCGTCCCGCGCTAGCAGGACGGAGGAAAACAGCTATCTCCACGTCGATCGCTCGACGTGCAGAGGTACAGCTTACTTCAACAACACCATCTTCTTCACTTGCGAGAAGGTAGCGCCTGTGGCATTACCATCATCATCAACTGCTTGCGCAGAGAGGCGATAGAGATAGACACCTGACGAGAGCGAGCTCGCATCAAAGTCTACTTCTTGCTGACCTGCATCAAACGATTCATGATTGAGCAACGTTGCGACCTCTTGACCTAACATGTTGTAGATCGTCAACGTCACAGTCGAAGCTTCAGGCAAGTCAAATTGAATTGACGTTGTCGGGTTGAACGGATTCGGATAGTTCTGACCGAGTGCATACACCGTTGGCAGCTCGACTGGAACATCATGAGTAACCGGCACAATACCCGGATTGCCTCGCAGGAACGGTACATCAAACACGCTCCTGACGCCGGTCAATTTGAGTTTTGCACCGACCATCCACGTCACGGTATCCAACGGATCCGGTGTCTCGCAGGTTGGGCACACACGGAACGCTTCATTGCACTTCTCGATGACATCATGGATCGTCTGGAATTCTGCCAACGTATGGAATTCCCAGTTGGTCATCAACGCATCACCGGCCGCTTTGATCTGGCGAAGCGTTTTACCGTCGTACGGATTTCCTGCTTCGACATAGATCAGATCGCCGTAACCCGGTGTTGTCTTGCCGTAGTCACTGGCTGCAATGTTCACTGCCATAACAACCATGTCTTCCAGCAAATCATTGCCTTGGATTGTTGCAGGGAGTGCCTTGTAGCGCTTCAACAGCGGCTTGCCGTTGTTGCCGAAGTCGAGACCACGGTAGACGTTGTCTGGATGTTCGACACCCTTCTTACAAAGAGTTGTCAACACACCACCGAACTTGGCACAACCCAACCAGGCTTTCTCTTTGCCGCCTGCATTGAGCTGACCCGACAGACCAACCGTGATGGTTCCGCCCTGCAGATAGATTTCCTGCAGAACGTTCGCCATGTTGGGTGGCAGAATCGGCTTGCCCGGCTTCGGACGTTTCACTGGTTTGGTAGGAGTGCCGCAGCTGAGATCATCCGAACCGAACGAACGATACTTCACCGTATCACCGAGACGGAAGTTACCGAAGTCGTTTCCTGCCAGATCAACACCGCTCGACGAGGTGAGGCTGTAGCTGCCATTCGTCGGTTGTGTTGTCTGCCAGTCAGCCGGTGGGTTCTTCGCCGCTGTCACGACATACGAACCGGGTCCGAGGTCGCACACAGAGTACGCACCATTCGCATCGGTCTGGACTGTGATCGGTGTGCCGCTGGGTTGTGGCGTGACCGTTACCGGCTCACCAGCCAACCCTTCTTCACCTGAACCATGTGAACCGTTGCGGTCACGATCGCGATACTTCACGCCGGTGATGCAGACGTTCTTGAAGTTACCGAAGTTCTTACCAGTCTGGTTCGCACCCGGAATGTTGCCGCTCTGTGCGGTGAACGAATACGTGCCGCCCGGAGGAGCCGTCTGGGTGTAACCGGCTTGATTCGTTTCAGAGATGGTATGGTTGCCCGGACCGATTCCAGTGATTGTCCAGTTACCATTTGCATCGGTGGTTGTGCTGCTGCCACCGTTACCACTGACAGTGATCGTCCAACCGGCTAATCCTAAGTCGCCTGGATCTTTCACGCCATTACCATTGTGGTCGTCATACTTCGTGCCATTTGCAAACACGAGTTTGAAGTCCAGCCAGCGAGCAGTATCAACTCTGCCGCTCGTGCGGACATCATACGTGTATAAATCGGTCGATGAAGTCTGCATCCATCCCGTTGGAACGGGGCTAACTCTCTCAACCGTGTAGACGCCGGTATCCATGTTCGCATGCGTTGCAGAGGCGATGAGGTTACCGAGTGTATCATCAAAGATGACCGAACCGTTCTTCTTCACTTCAAACACTTCAGTCACCAACAACGGTAAACCAGTCTGATCTGACAGATCCTTGATACCGTTACCGTTGATATCGACATCCTTCTCAACACGTAGTGTGTAGAGCTTGAAGTTGGTGAACGTACCTGCGTCCACATTGGCAGTTGCGCTGCCGCTATTTCCTGAAACAGTAACCGTGAATGAGGGTGTGCCCGTCTGGCGATAACCACCATTGAGCACTTCCTTCACGCAATACGTTCCGGGTATCGCCGGGATGCAGACGTTACCGCTTGCATCGGTCACACCTGTATGGTACAGCGTGCCATTGCAATCGGGCGTATACAACTGGATTGTCCATCCCGCTAATCCGGGTTCACCGCCATCGGCAACACCGTTATCGTTCTTGTCGTCGACCTTATGGACGCAAACGGTACCCTGGTAGTTACCGAAGTCGTTGCCCGGGTGGTCATCAAGAGTTGCAGTAACGTCGACTGAATATGATTCCGACGCGGGCTGCGTGAGCGCATCACCAGCTGCATTGACGACTGTCACTTGATACGTTCCGGGGAGATTCACGTCTGCGTTACCGAAGCTGTAGTCACCATTTGCATCTGTTAAGGTGGATGCATGCTGTGCACCAAAATAGGCTAAGTTAACCTTTACACCAGCTTCTCCTTGCTCTCCATCATTGACGCCATTACCATTGGTGTCACGATATTTATGACCGCTGATCGTGCCGCCCTGGAATATTGCACCGGTACCAAGCTTGAAGCAATCGAATGCCCATCCATCACCTGCCGCACCGGCATCAGAGAAGCCACAGTATCGGAAGCGGATGAACGGATCATGCGAAATGGCTGCAGGTAGCTTCAACTGAACAAATATCCAGCCGTAAGGACCTGTGTTAGGTAAGTCGCAACCCGAGCCATCAGGATTACCACCGTTGCTCGACCACCCCGGAGCCGGGACTGGAGCGCCAACGATTGCGTTCCACGTTCCAATGTCCATACAGCTGCCTCCTGCCGTACCGGAGAGGGCGTTCTTGTACACCGCTTCACTGTACCAGTTGATACCGTTGGCATCGTTAAGAGCGCCAAGGATTGTCCATGTCGCTCCACCATCGACGGAGTACTGCATAAAGCTGCGATCCCACTTGGGTTCTGTGTTAATGCTATGGTTAAATGACATATAGACATCACCCGCGGGCATCCCGCTCATATCAAAGAACGGGCTAAGGACCTGGTTCAGAACACCACCTTCGGTGTACGTGGTACCCGGAGGTCCTGGCTTGGTCACCCATGAAAATGTTCCGGCACCTTGATACGGACCGCCGAGTTTCGTGAAGGCATTGTCGAGCACGAAGTCATCGGTACCTGACCACCCAAATTGATCACCTGCAGTTTCGAAACAGGTTACGTAATCTGAGGTAATCGTAACTTTTGGAACGATCGGCGCGCTGGACGACAGGAAATCGTTCGCGGCGTTCGCGTCACCTGCCAACTGCGTTGTGATTTCGATTGTGTAAGGACCATTTGTGGTGGGTGTAAACGAAGCGTAACCGCCCACAGTTGCACTTCCCCACGGCGGGATGACCACGCCCGTGCTCTGAGTGCCGCCGCCCGGCACCACAGTATTGGTTTCGTCTTTAATAACCATCTGGACATTGAACGGACCAACTGAGAAGTTGGTGTTGTTGTTAACAATGGCGCCCGCTGTTGCAGGTGCACCAAAGGGGAGACCCGTTGCGGGAACCCCTGTCACGCCTGTCGGAGTCGCATCCTTATCGAGCGGGAGCGTTGTTCCATCTGCATCCTCGTCGCATCCTGCATCAGGACCAACCGCACTGCGAGCGTCGCCATCATGATCGTCGGCAACCGGAACTGTCGGGTCGCCAAGAGCTTCGGCAGAAGAGATCGCTGCCGGCGGAAGATGCGGGTTGCCTGCCGCGATCAGGTTCGGGTTGTTGGCTGAACTGTTCAAATCCCACCCGTTCGCTGCTCTCCACGCCGCGAGGTTGTTGCCTGCACCGGCGAGGGCGTCCACACGCTCGGGCGAGTACACGACGTTGTTATTCAATTTATCGAAGTCGGGACCAAACCCGTTGAAAACACGGTACGTCCCTGCTGCTGCTGGTGCACCGCCTATTCGGTCGTTTGCCCAAACGTTGTTCTGAGCAACAATATGAGCCGAGTATGTCGCCTGGTCGCCGGTTGCCTGCAAGCCTACGCATGCACGGCTTGCCGCTTGGGCTCCAGTATGATACACGGTATTGTAATAGAGGGTATCGTAGTTACCGGGGAAGATTTCAATACCGATATCACCGCCGGAGACGGCGCCTTTACCATGAATGTTCGTAATACAATTGTTGACGAACACGTTGCCCGAAGGGGTGAACGCGAGCGCGGAGCGCATACCATATGCGCGGCGGCTGGTTCCTGATCCTGCGACTGTTGCCGTCAGGTCGTCGATGATGTTCTTCGCCATGTACGCACGCTCGCCGAACGCGTTGTATGTGCCGGCGAGGCGTCTTGCATCGGTCGTACCAGCGATCGTCGCGGGTGCTATGTTGTACTTGATTCCCTTGACCTGGTTGCCAACGAGCTGCGTGCCATTGGTGAACTCAAAATAGATACCTTCGCGCTGGACATAATCTTTCTGTCCACCAAAGGTGGTACCGAAGGCATTACCGATACAGTTCTTGGTGATGCTGAGTCCTGTGTCCTCATTGTCGCCACCAACCGTCACGATACCGACCGATGCGCGGGTGATCAGGTTATTGTCGAAGCTTTCGTTCGTGTTCGCCGGGCTGCCAGACGCGGACGTCATGGAGATACCCGGGCGAGCTTGGGTGAGACCCGCATCGTACATGCTGAAGATTTTGCAGTTCGCAATCGTTACATGATCGCAACCATCACGGAGGCGAATTACCCCGTCGAGCTCACCCGCGGGGAGCGCCTGCGCTTCGTCGTACTGAACGGTCAGGTCGCGTTGACCCGCCGGGTTGCCATCAGCAGTACCCTGCAGTGTCACGAAGTTTGAAGCGACGAATGTCCATCCACCGCCGTAGAACGAATTGTCCGTCAATGTAATTGTCGGAGCAGTTCCGGCAGCCGGTTGGATTGTGATTGGGTTCGCCACACTCGCGCCACCTACTGCGCCAAGAGCAACACCGGATGCCTCGACGTAGGCTGCGTCGTCAAGCAATAACCGAACGCCGCCAGCGCCTACACCGTTAATCTGCAATGCAATCAACGCATTGTTCAACGTGTTGAACGGGAACGCCTGCGCCGCGCCAACGTGGATGTCTCCCGAGAGAGCATACAGCGTTGGAGGATGAAGCTGCAGCGTCGGCACTGAAAGCGGCTTGTTAACGCTCTTCAGCAGCTCGACGCGGCGGACTGGAACTTGATCTTCATCCCCTTGTGTTACAACGCTCTTTGCCTGCTTTTGTCGGACACCGCTCGATGCAAACGCGGTTGTCGCAACAAATGCCAAGACCAGCAGCATTGTTACAACGAGTTTAAAGTGTTTCATAGATCCTCCTACAAGGATTTTGTATGAATTGTGGATTAGTGATTTAGTGGATTGTTAACTTTAATTTTTCTGTTTGTAGTTGACGGTATGTGAATGGACGAATGAAGAGAAACGCGATGCGAACACAGGGCAATGTGAACACAGTGCGTGACGATCGGAAGAGGTATTGGTTGGACAACAGCGCAGTAACAAGATTCAGCCAAGAGAACTCCCGAAATTTGTTATCACTAAATCGCCACTCATCTCACGTTGATTACTGATGATAGTATTGGAGAATAATTGTTTGTCGAATGAAAAAACAATTGATACGCTGGATGTATCAGTGCATGAGTTGTTTTGTAAAAGACCAAACCCGCGGCAGACATCACGTTTAACTATTGAAGATGTTGGATCTTGGTTGCTTGAAGAGTCTGAGAGAACACACTGTAGAAATTATTTGACGTTCCTAAAGGCGAGTGAACGTCAAACAAACTTCTTTTAATTCTCTCGGCTGATCATTGTCTTGTTCAATTGTAAGAAAACTTATGCAAACTGTCAAGTATTTTCTGAAAAAAATATCAATTTCACACCGATTAAAATTCTTACGGTATTTCTCAGAAAAAAGAACATCAACATTGTTCCACGTTAGCTCCGTCGAAGAACCCGTGGAAATTGATTAATAAGGGGAAATTGCTTGATTTCTCAATCGTTCTTGGTCTACGCGACCTGCCCATCCAATAGTCATTGCGAACCGCCGAAGGCGGTGAAGCAATCTGACTTACTCAGGGAAAAACCAGACCGCCTCGTCGCTGAAAAGTCCTCCGCACAATGACTACCATATTTCATCAGACAAATCCTTCCATTCTTTATTCATACTCTCAATCAATGTCATCTTCTTTCTTCTCGATCCTGCCTTGATTTGCTTCTCACGCACAATCGCATTATAGGGATCGTCGAATACTTCGTAGTACACGAGCTTTGTGATATTGTATCGTTTCGTAAACCCGGGCACCGACTTCTCCCTGTGCTGATAGACCCTTGCCCCAAGGTTCCCGGTGACCCCGGTGTACAGCACACTATTATTTTTGTTCGTCAGTATGTAGACGTAATACTGTTTTTCCAACATACCTCCCTGCTTTGTTTGTCAGATTGCTTCGCTACGCTCGCAATGACCTACTGCTGGGTTGGTCAGAGCTCTCCCATCGTTTCACTCCCTCGTCACGAAGTGAGCACTTTCAACCTCGTTAGTTAATTACTGGTGCAAAATTCATTTCATCTCAATGATACATTACGCCAAGCCATTACGAATGAAGAGGTATCGGCTGGGGTCATAGGAACATCACGTGATCATACGCCGGGCGATATGAAGTACGTTGGAAGCAACGACGCC
>JACOSX010000062.1 GCA_016178625.1 Ignavibacteria bacterium | reverse complement strand
ATGTGTTCGATAAACAGATTCATACAGACAAGCAATTCAAAATACTATTGACCAACTGTCTTCTCAAACTTCGGGGGAGGCTGCGCAACCACTCGCGAGCGAATGGCTGCGGAACTCCTGGCTTAACGTATTGCGTATATCCAGCCAATATAGGGCGATATGTGCACTGGTTTACCTTGTGTTTGGTTTTGGGAGACATCGATCTGTGAGAGCGAAATGTAATCCATGGAACGGTTGTCTGAAATGTGCAATGCCATTTTCTCTCTCCTCCTTGCTCAGTTCCCCCGCGTAGGAAGGAGTTACATGAACGTAGTGAAAAACCATGAGTGAATCAAGTTCCACTTCGCAGTCGCGAAACGAAGTTACTTTATTCTTTTCATCACCATGATGGTGAGATCATCGAGCCGGTCTGTCCCGTTGCGGAAGGCAGTGAAATCGTTGAGGCATGTGTCAATCAATTGTTTAGGTGGTTGGTGACCGCTGTTTCGAACTACAGAGGCAAGCCGCTCCTCGCCATACTCTTCCTCTGAGGAATTGCGTACCTCAGTAAGTCCGTCGGTGTACAGCAGCAGGAGATCGTTATTGTGGAGTTGAACAGTCCGCACCTCGTACCGACTGTTATCGATGAGTCCGAGAGGAAATCCCGTGGTTCCTACGCGAGTGATTACTCCATCGTGAACGATGAGAGGTGGGCAATGTCCCGCATTGCAGATTTCGACAACTCCATCAGAGCCGGCTTTCCCGCAGACGAGCGTTGCGAAATGTGTGGTGAGTGTGCTTTCCGCGAAGACTCGGTTTGCCCGCTCAACCAATTGCTGGAGTGGGAGGTCAGCCGCAATGAGGCTGTGGAATATTGCATGGAGCTGCGTCATCAACAGGGAGGCGGCGACGCCTTTCCCCGACACGTCACCCAAGAAAAAATAAACCGAGTCCTTTCCGTCGTTATTCTTCACCACGTCGCAATAGTCGCCGCTGACCGGACCGAGAGGCTCATAACGGTAGGCAAACTCCCAGCCATCGAGATGAAGATGTGGGACGGGGAGTAACTTTCCTTGAATCTTGGATGCAAGCTCGAGGTCACGCTCGACAGCACGTTGTTGGTCTCCTGAAAGATGACTAAGGCAAACGGTTACAAGGGGGTATGATCGCAGGTAGCCTGGCTCTATCGGTTCATTGCATTGATGGCAGATGCCGTATGTCCCGTCATCGATGCGTTCCAGCGCGGTCTCGACTTCCTGCAACAGATTGACGAGATGCGCAGCGTTCGGGACCTGCCGCATTGTGTCTTTGAGGCGTTCTTGACGATAGAGAAGCTGAGAGCGAAGAGATTTCTGAACGACGGTTTCCATATATCACTCCTCAAGGAATTAATGAGTACTGAAGATCGCTACAATCATATATACGATCTTATTGCTCACGTGTTGCTTGCTCGGCAGGGCGCGTTCGCTGTCATTTTGAATGACAATCCCCATCTCTAAAGTTAGAGAGGAGGGAGGAGGATGAGTTCAGTAGGGCGATACTATTACCGATAATAGTGGCCGTTCCTGTGTACCATCAGTTATGAATTCATGTTTTCGACGATAGTGGCTATTCCCTGCCCAACGCCTATGCACATCGTCGCCAGGCCGTAACGGGCATCCCGCAGGTCCATTTCGTGCAAAAGTGTGGTAATAATGCGCGCACCGCTGCAACCGAGCGGATGTCCGAGAGCAATAGCCCCACCGTTCACGTTGAGTTTGGTGGCGTCGATATGAAGGTCTCGAATAACGGCGATAGATTGGGCGGCAAAGGCTTCGTTCAGCTCGATGAGATCGAGTTGGTCGATGGTGAGACCTGCTTTCTTGAGGGCTTGTTGAACCGCAGGCACGGGACCGATCCCCATGTAGCGAGGATCTACACCGGCTACGCCCGTCGCAACGATCCTTGCCATCGGTTTGAGCGTAAGCTCCTCTGCTTTTTTCTCGCTCATGATGAGAACCGTCGCCGCGCCGTCATTGAGTGAGGAAGAGTTTCCCGCTGTAACGGTCCCGTTTTTTCTGAACACAGGCTGTAACTTGGAGAGTTTTTCCAGTGATGTATCGGCACGCGGTCCTTCATCGTGCGAGACGACTACCGGGTCTCCTTTTCTCTGTGGAACCTCGACGGGGACGATCTCTCGTCCGAACGTTAAATCTTTCTGTGCTCGCACTGCCTTCCCGTGACTCTCGCAGGCAAACTGATCTTGCTCTTCTCTCGAGATCTCGTACTTCTCCGCAACATTCTCTGCCGTCTCGCCCATCGATTCCAGTGGAAACATATGCTCCATCTTCGGGTTAGGATAGCGCCAGCCAAGCGCGGTATCATACGCCGTGATATTGCCGTACGCGCCCGAAGGATTTTTCGGAACTGAATACGGGGCTCTGCTCATGCTTTCCACCCCACCTGCAATGATGATTTCCAGATCATCAGACCAGATGGCGCGAGCGGCTTGATTGATCGCATCTAGACTTGAGCCACAGAGACGGTTAATGGTTGTTCCGGGAACTGAGTAAGGAATGCCGGCGAGGAGCGCGCTCATGCGTCCTACATTTCGATTGTCTTCGCCTGCCTGATTCGCGCAACCCCACATGACATCGTGCACAAACGATGGATCGAGTTTCGTGCGCTCGATGAGAGCTTTGATGACGATCGAGCCTAAGTCGTCGGGGCGGAGGTCGCGAAGGATGCCACCGTATTTCCCAACAGGAGTCCGTACTGCATCGATTATGACGGCTTCCATTCTGGGCATGGTTGAGGTGTGGCTGGGTCAGTTGTGTTGAATAGTGCTTGCGGTGCGTTTATCCTTCACCCATGCGAAGAATCGGATGCTCAAATGTGGCATCTTCGGGTGGTCGGTGGTGAGTTCAATATTACCGTTGAACGTTCCCGCTGATGGGGGAGTGAACACGCCGGTGAGCTCGACTTCCTCGCCGGGCTTGAGCTCGTCTTTGGAGAGTTTAGCAGCAATCGCATTCGAGGTTGATGAAACAGAACGAATCTTGATGGGACCTTCGCTGAGGTTCGTCAGACTCACTGATGCCGAAGCAGTTGAGTCTGCCATTGTGCGGATGAAAAGATAATCGGGATCGACACCAAGTACGTGGAGAACATTTGCCGTGAAGGAAATTTCAACCGACTTCTGCGTCGTATCGTTGGTATTGAAGGTTACTTGTTTATGGACGACGCCTTTGAATTGCCTGGCGTTAAAGATGATTGAAAGAATGCCCGTATCGCTGGGGGCAATATGATCGTTTGAAAGTAACGTTCCCGTACAGCCGCACGATGCCGAAACGTTGGAGACAATAAGCGTGTCACTCCCCGCATTTTTGATGGTGAGTAATTTTTTCGTAGAAGATCCTGCCATCACTTCACCGAAGTCAAATGCCAACCCCCCAACAATGGAACATCGTGGCTGACCAGAGAGAATGCCGGGCAGAACCCATGCGACAAGCAGGAGTCGTCGGAGAGTTGTAAGAATTCTCATGGGGTGGAACTTATTTTCTGTTCACCCAGGAGTAAAACTTCACTTCGTATTTGGGCTGGAGGGGATTATCGGTTGTCAGTTCGACAACTCCCTGGTACGTTCCGGATTTGACGGGATGAAAAACTGCCTGAAGTTGCGTCTGCTCACCCGGCATCAACTGATTTTTCATGAGAGAGATTTTGATTTGATCGAATTTTGTATCGACCGATAAAATTTTGATTCCTTGTTTTTGAGAAGGGTTGGCGATCGTGATGGTTTTCGTATAGGTCGAATCAACCTTCGCGTTATCGAAGGAGAAGAACGCTGGAGTCAGGTTCAACACTTGCATAACGTTCGCGGTAAATTGGATGGTGAGCTTGGGCGTCGATGTATCATTCGAGGATACGTACACCTGCTTTGCCACCTTGCCGTTGTAGTTATGAGTATCGAAAGTGATCGAAAGTTTTCCCTCGGCATTTGGCGCGAGTGTCTTCTCGGTCATCATAGTTGCAGTGCAGCCGCATTGTGCTTTGACGTCGCTGATGCGAAGCGTGTCTTTTCCCACATTCTTAATAAGCATCACCTTCTCAGCTTTTTGTCCCTGATAGTAATCGCCGAGATCGAGTGCCCCTTCTGGGATTGCTTTAATCTTCGGTTGGGAAAACATACTTCCGACCGTACATACGATAACGACTGCAGTGACGAATATTTTGTTGATCATAGGGATACTCCAAAATTGGTTAAATGAGTGCGGCTAAAATATATGAAAGTGTATCGTTAATTTCAAGTGCCCCACCACTGGGCGCCGAGTGCCATTTGCTTCAATAACGGGGCGATACGATACCGGTCTTCATCAAGATCGTCGTGGATCGCCTCCAGGATTGTCACAACGGAATGGATCCCAATCTGATCCGCCCATTCGATTGGACCACGTGGATAGTTCGTCCCGAGTTTCATTGCAAGATCTATGTCTTGTGGTGACGCGATATGTTCCGTGAGGGCAAAGAATGCCTCGTTGATGAGCATGCAGAGTATTCTTGGCATGACCATTCCAATCCGGTCTTGAACGATGGCAAGTTCTTTCCCGAGGCGAGCAAAAAACTCCTGCACCCTTGCCATGACGGCTTTATCGGTGTGAATGGTTGGAGCGAGCTCGATAAGTTTCTGAGAGAGGAGAGTAGGCATCGTGCTGATTCCCACGAGTCTGGAAGGTCGCCGTATCCACGATGCTTGCTCTGAAGCTGTCACAGTAATAGAAGAACTCAGAATCACCGCCGAAGCTCCTGCTGCTTTATCGATGAACAGGAGGTTCTTTTTCTTGAGTTCTCTATCGAGACTTAATTCACATAACACGAAGACAGTACGCGGGATGGTGTTGACCTTCTTGAAGTGTTTTGGAAAAGGTGCGGAATCTTTTCCGGAAGCGGGTTTGTAGAGGATAGCAAAGCCCGCTTGATGGCAGATCTCGCCGAGCTCAAGAACGAGCGAGGGATCACCCATAAGAAATATTGTTTGCCGCGACTGTGCCACGAGTATTAGGGTTCCTCTGTAAGATCGAGTGTCCGAAACACTTTATGCTGTTTATCGATCCAGAGAGATTCCGGTTTCTCCGGAAGTGCAAAGGTAAACGACTGGATCGCAAGGCTATCTGTGATGGGGAAAACCTGTTCCGTGTGGAGAGTCTTGATCTGAACATCAAGCGGCAACTTGAACAACAGATGTGACGATGTTGTCTGTCCGATCTTCAAACGTACGCTGTGGTTCGGACCGCTTGAGTCTGAAGACCAGGAGCAAGTAAGGGCGGGGCGGTCAATAGAGTCAGATGACGCGTACACCCACTCATTGAAGAACCAATGAAGGTCCTGCTTATGAACGCGTTCGCACGTTGTTATGAAATCCTCGGTTGTGGCGTTGGCATATCGGAGGTGAGGATCTGAGAGATATTCCCGCATCGCGACGAAGAACACCGAGTCGCCCATGATGTTTCGTAGCATGTGGAGAACGATGGCACCCTTGACATAGACTCGTGGTGCGAACGAATCCCAAAACGCCGTGTCGCTTTTCCCGATCAGAGAGCCCACTAAGGAACCAACCTTCTGAGACATCAGACCGTTCATGTACTGCTCATATGCACCATGTCCCTGAGTGTGTTCGAGGTAGAGTGCCTCACTGTATGTGGCGAAGCCTTCGTTCAACCATGTATGGTGCCAGTCGGTGGGTGTCACTAAATTACCCCACCAGTGGTGGGCAGTCTCATGCACTAACGTAAGCTCTGATTTTCGATCGCCCTTGATCAATGAGTCGGTAATGCTGCAGAGGGTTTGGTTCTCCATCGTAAGATTGCCTTCCACTTCAACATATCCGAACTTTTCTTTCACGAAGGGGTATTCACAAAATGTCTGCGCGAAGAATTCCAGCACGGTGGGCGTGTTCTCAAAATCTATTTTCGCCTTTTCATAATCTTCGGGGAAGACGAAATACCGGATTGGCATCTTCTCACCATGAAGTCCTTTATATGTCGTGGAAAATTCCCGATACTCTGCAGCTGAAACAGCGATGAGGTACGTTGCTATCGGATAGCGTGTCTCCCACGTGTACGTGGCGACCCCATCCTGCCGATCGGTGCGTGTTAGGATTCCGTTTGAGACTGCTGTCAACCGATCGGGCACTGTAATCGTAACACGTGCCGTGGCTTTATCCGATGGAAGATCCTTGCAGGGCCACCATGTTCGCGCGAACAAGGGTTCACTGCTCGTCGCTACGCGTCCGTTCGGCGTAAAATACACGCCGCCATCATCGTAATCGCCCTCGAATGCTGAGATCCCGTGAAAGGAAACCGAGACGGCAAATGGAGCATGCGGAGGGATTGCAGAAGCCAATCCAACAACAAGTCGATCCTCACGATGGGAGAATGGACTCAGTACAGTACCGCTGGACACAGAGTCGATGGTGAGCGTCCGGTTTGAAACATTGAGAACGATTTTTGATAATGACGTTAGTGCGTGAGCTTCCATCATGACGGTTCCGTTGAATGACTTATGAGGGATGTCAAACGAGATCGAGAGATCATAATGGTCGACGTCGTAATCATTCATGCGCGCATCGTTGGGAGTTTCTTGTGACCAGGCAGGAGGGGAGAGCGTGAACGTCATGAACGCGATCAAGCACCTGATAGAAGAACTCATTGGCTGTAATCGTAGAATCCGCGTTTCGTTTTGCGACCGAGCATGCCCGCATTGACCATTGTCTGTTGGATAAGATGTGGACGATAGCGCGGCTCGCCGAACGTCTGCTCGTACATCGATCGCGTGACGGCAAAGTTCACATCGATGCCGATCAAGTCCATGAGTTCAAACGGGCCCATCTTGAAACCGCCTTCGAGCCTGACGATGCGGTCTATCTCTTCCACGCTTGCAACGCCTTCACCGAGCAGGCGGAGTGCCTCGCCATAGAAGGGTCGAGCAATTCTATTCACGATGAATCCGGGCGTGTCCTTGACCACCACCGGCGTTTTCCCAAATTGGCTGACAAGCTCTGCCGACCGCTGCATCGTGTGTTCCGAAGTCTCGTTCCCGCGGATGACTTCGACAAGCTTCATGAGGTGGGGCGGATTGAAAAAGTGCAAACCGACAACCCGTGCCGTGGACTTGATTGACGCGGCGATTGCCGTGATGGAGAGCGATGAGGTATTGGACGCAAAGATTGTTTCGGGAGTACAGGCTGTTTCCAGCTCTCTAAAAATGTCTCGCTTTATTTCGAGATCCTCAAGTGCCGCTTCGATAACAACTTCACAATTCGAAAAGTCGTTGAACGTGGATGTGGGTTGGATGTTTGAGCGAGCGCCGGACGCTTGTTCTGCCGTGATCTTTGTCTTCTCAACGCCTTTCTGTAACTCGGTCTCAATGCGCTCTAACGCTTTGGTCAGCACCTCGTCAGAAATATCATGGAGGAAAACACGGCAGCCTGAAATGGCAGCGACATGTGCAATGCCTGCACCCATCGTGCCTGCACCGACGATACCGATGGTCTTCATCGTACTAGGGGAATCTTGTTAACCGGGGATGACAGAATCTTCCGGCACTTTTTGCCAGTCAGGAATCCACTGGGGCATGGTGAGACCCCAGGTCTCTGCTTTCTCGCGGACTTCCTTTGCAAAAAATTCGCGCACGTCGTTGTTGTCGCGTTTTTTCAAACCGAGCTCACGATAGCGTTTGTTTTTCCGCGAACCTGGCCTGCCGAATATCGCCATTACACGGGGCCACCAGCGATCAAGTGCTGCCTGAATTTCCGGTTTTGTCGCTGGATTGAGTGCGAGCTTCTTCACCCAGAAATCGCCGTGGGCAACGTGAGTGAGTTCTTCCTTGAAGATACGATCGATCTCTCTCCGCCACGGACCGTATGTGGAGACTTTCACATCCTCGAGTTGATGTCCAGCTCCACGATCCATCAAAAAATTAAACATCACGAAATCTGCCCATGACTCGATTGGATAATAGAAAATGTTGACACGCTTGTCGCTGGAGGCTCGCTTATCGCCGAGATTTTCGCTGTCATCGACCCGGAATGTGAAATCCATTTTATCGACCCAATCATCGACACCGAACTTAGCGTCTTCGAGGAGGCGGTACATCGCGCGGGCATGGCGCACTTCGTCGCGCACGATGTTGGAGACGACAAGCATCTCCTCGGTCGTTGGGGCTTTCATGATCCAGGGGACGTACCCGAACCCTCCGGCAAGCTCCGAGTCGGCTTGCTGAACCATCAGGTTCGTCAAATGATCGTAATACTCATCGCTCATATCGTCCACAGTTTCGATCGACTCACTTTTGGCAAGCTTCGTCATCATGCGCTCTTCGCGCTGGGTAGCGGAAAGGCTTGAAGGATTACTCGGCATATGTTGTTTTCCCTTATATGTTAGAACATGGTGGATGTGATCGGTTCACCAAAACGCATGCAAATGGTAAACAGCGGAAAATCTAATAGCAACTTACTCAAAAGTAGACAGAAAATCAACCTTTACCGTCCCTTGAAATTCGGCTGCCTCTTTTCAAGAAATGCCTTTACACCTTCTTGATGATCTTCCGTTTCGGAGGCGATCTGCTGTATATATGCCTCGTACTCAAGGATTGTATCCAGGTCGGATGAAAGTGATTTGTTGAGTGTCCGCTTAATGAGTCCGATCGATTTCGTTGGAGCTTGGGCGAATCGTGTTGCGAGTGTCATCGTTTCTTCTTCGAGTTGTTCGGGGTGTACCACTTTATTGACAAGTCCGACGCGTTCGGCTTCCTCGGCAGTGATGTCGCAACCGGTGGTCGCATATTCAAATGCTCGCGCCATGCCGACGAGTCGCGTGAGAAACCAGTGCGATCCGGAATCAGGAACAAGGCCGATGCGGATAAACACTTCGATCAGCTTCGCGCTGCTCGACATGATGCGCATGTCGCACGCGAGAGCGAGACTGCACCCGGCGCCAGCCGCAACCCCGTTGATCATGCCAATGATCGGCTTCTCTATTGTTCGTATTTTCCTGATCATCGGATTGTAACTTTTCTCAAGGGAATCCTTGAGAGAACGTGTTCCCCCCGCATGTTCCTTTAAGTCCTGTCCCGAACAGAACGCTTTGTTTCCTGCACCGCGGATGACGATGCACCGTGCCGCGGAATCTCTCTCGGTTTCCTTTAGTGCATCGTTAAGTTCTTTTTTCATCTGTTCGTTAAAAGCGTTATACACGTCGGGGCGATTGAGCGTGATCGTACAAACGCCCTCACGGTTGTCGTACAGAAGTGTTTGATATGTTGGCATAGGTATGAGTAGTGGTGTTATTTGGAGTTTAAGATTTAGACCATAACATGGAGAGGATCACCTTGGGCTTCGTCAATGTAGACGGCTTTCTTATGGTTAATGAATCCCTTTTGCCAACCCGCCATCGACAAGCAAGTTCACCCCGTTAATATAACTTGCTTGCTCTGAGCAGAGGAAAGCGATTACATTGCCGATTTCTTCGGGACGCGCCATTCTCCCGATCGGAATTTCCTTTACGGTTTCGGCCATATACTTTGCCATAGTTATCTTGTTCTTTGCTGATCGCGCTCGCATCAATTCTTCCTGCCGGTTAGTTAATGTGAAGCCCGGGCATACCGTATTGATGGTAACACCCGCTTTCGAGTATTTGTTCGCGAGCACTTTCGAAAGTCCCTGAATCCCGGGACGCAGCGTGGATGAAATGAGAAGGTCGTTGATCGGTTGTTTTGCAGTGATCGAAGTAATAGTGATGATCCTTCCCCAATGCTGTTGTATCATCAGCGGCAACACTTCGCGGGTGAGTCGGACGGCACTCATGAGCGTCAATTCAACACCGCGCTTCCATTCCTTTTCTGACATGGAGAGAAGATCGCCCGTCGGTGGACCGCCGGCATTATTCACGAGGATATGGATGGTTCCGAACCTCCTCTTTGCTTCCGAGACGAGTTTCCTGATGGATTTCAATTGCGAGACATCCGCAACGACAGGGATGATTTCAGCGCCGGTGCCTCGCGTGATTTCGTTTGCGGTTTTTCTGATCTCACTCCTTCTGCGCGAACAGATGATGACTCTTGCCCCTTCTCGTGCAAGGGCGAGCGCAGTCGCTTTCCCTAACCCCTCACTTGCTGCACACACAAGTGCTACTTTATTTTGAAGACCTAAGTTCATCGTGGCCTCTTCAAGGTATGCTTATCGCATCAAGAGCATCTTCTTTACGCCAAAGAATGTTCCAGCGTGGAGTTGGTCTCGGCAATTTACTCGCGTCGAATTCCACTGACTTGTAACCAGCTTCTTGTAAGTCATCAACGAGCGTTGCAACCACTTGGCCGAGCACATCAAAGATTTTTAAAGTGACGTACACGTCCTCTGGAAGATCGTACTTGATGAGCGTGGTGGGGTTGAAGGGGTTCGGGTAGTTCGCATGGAGCCGGAGTGCCGTAGGCAACGCCTGGATTGTCGTCTCATTGTTTCCCGGATCGTGGGCGACTTTCTGGATAATATCGCCAGTGTTCACCGACTTCTTGTTGGAGATGGGTGAAGACTCGTTGACATTGTTGACCGCGACGACATAGTAGTAATACGTCCATGTCGGTACAAGACCATCGGGTCCTTTGTGAAAGACTCTCACGGTGTTATCGGTATAGGAGAGACCGGAACCTGAGTAGATGAGCGACGCTGTGCCGTTACAGTCGCCCGCAGTGTAATCACAAACATAGCGATAAAGATCGTACCTCACTCCATTCGTCACACTGTTCCACGCAAAGGATGGATTTGCATCGGCTGTGGTGCAATTAGAACAGGATAGTACCGGCGCTGAAGGAGGATTAGGGGGTGGAGCCGCAGGTGGCTGCACCGATGAAGGAGGAAGTGGCCCATCAAGTGACGATGAGCTGTTTAAGACAATCGAGCCATTGTTCCGTACCTTTACCCAAAACGCCCTGCCTGGTTTCAGTGTATCGACAACGGCATAGCCGGTCGGCAGGTATGTGAAAAAGCCAGAGACGATATTGGCTGTGTCGATCTTACGAACTGCTAAGGGCTGAGACAGAGACCCGATCATATTCCAGCCGGCAGTGACAGGAACGGTAAGAGAAAAGACCGGTTTTCCCGTGTAG
>JACOSX010000061.1 GCA_016178625.1 Ignavibacteria bacterium | reverse complement strand
GTCGACTGGTGAGGTACGGTTGTGAGTTGACTGTTGTCCCCTCGAATTATTCGGCAGAAGACGTTCTTGCGCTGAACCCCGATGGAATCTTTCTGTCGAATGGACCGGGTGACCCGGAAGCAGTCCATTACGCGATCGAAAACATCAAGAAACTTGTAGGGAAGAAACCGATCTTCGGTATTTGCCTGGGACATCAGTTGCTTGCACTGGCGCTCGGCGGGCAAACATTCAAGCTGAAGTTTGGACATCGTGGAGCGAACCATCCCGTTAAGAATCTATTGACTAGTGAAATCGAGATCACGTCTCAGAACCATGGTTTTGCCGTCGATCCAACATCTCTCGATTCTGCGTCAATCGAAATAACGCACGTGAATCTCAACGACGGTACGAATGAAGGATTCCGCCATCGCCACCTTCCCATCTTCTGTGTGCAGTACCATCCTGAGGCTTCGCCCGGACCGCACGACAGCGATTATCTCTTCCGCCAGTTCATCGCAATGATGAAAGAATACTCCACCGTCCCCGCGTAAGTAACGTCATTGTGAGTCTCGATCTTCTCTATCTCTATCTCTATCAAACTGTAAATCGAGCGGGATCGCAATGACCAGTCGGGGACTCACCCTTTCGGCAACCCCTTCTTTGCCACCATCTCCATGACCTCAACAAACTTGTCCAGCTCCTTCAGGGTTGTATACACATTCGGCGTGATGCGCGTACCCTTGAATTCATCGTGGATGATGGGGGTCGTGAAGATTTTGTGCTTGTCCATGAGATAGGTGCCGAGAGCGTTCGGGTCGACATCCACGATCTCGATGTTGCCGATCCCGCACGATTGATTCTCATCGAACGACGTGTGGAAGCGGACGTTCGGCAGCACTTTTAACTTGTTCATCCAATAACGGGAGAGGTACCGGAGCCGGGCTTCCTTGCGCTTCGTGCCGATGCCGTTATGAAAGAGGATTGCTTCACCGATTCCCAATCGCGGCGCGGCAGAGTGCGTGCCGATCTCTTCAAACTTCCTGATGTCTGTTGCTTGCTTCTGTTCCGCCGCCATGAGGGGCCAGATCTTTTCAATCTTCTCCCGCTTCACGTACAAGAGCCCTGTGCCTTTGGGCGCGTAGAGCCATTTGTGCAAGCTCGTTCCATAATAATCGCAGCCGAGATCGCTCTGTGTAAACGCAAAGTGCCCAAACGAGTGCGCACCATCGACGATTACTTCGATGCCTTTCGAGCGTGCAAGCTCGCAGACTGCCTTTACCGGCGTGATCTGTCCCGTAATATTAATAACGTGGGAGATGAGGATCAAACGGGTCTTCATCGTGATTCCCTTTTCGAATGCTGCGGTGATTTCATCGAGGTTCTTCGGAGGGATGGGGACTTTGACTGTTTTCAATACCAACCCTTCCCGTTGCTCGCGCTGGCGGAGCGTTGTGATCATGCGGGGATAATCCTGTGTTGTGGTGAGAATCTCGTCGCCTGACTTCAAGTTCATGCCCATGAGCAAGATCTCCAACGATTCGGAGGCGTTGCGTGTGATGGCAATTTCTTCCCTGTCGCAGCCGAACACGTCGGCTAATCCTGTCCGTATCGTCTCCGATTGCGGCTCGAGGATTTGCCACATGGTGTATGCCGTTGCGTCTTCCTGTTCCCAGAGATACCTCGCGACCGCCTCTGTGACGATGCGTGGGGAAGGGGAGACGCCGCCGTTGTTTAGGTTAATAATCCCTCGTGTGACAGAGAATGCCTGTTGGATCTCGAACCAGAAGTCTTCATCCATCGCTGCCTGAGCGGGAGGGAGATGCTCGATCCGTTTTGACGCCGCGCGAACATTATCCATGAGTGTTGCGATAGAAGCGGTGGTGAGCGCCGCGAGGCCGACGCCTTTACCGACCATGGAGAGAAACTGTCGCCGATCTTTTTTGTGAGGTGATGTGAGCGTGTTCATACCTGTACCTTTGTGTGTTGTGAATGGACGTTTGTTTTAAAACGACGTTTGCATTACTGTCATCATGAGGCAGCGGCGGTTGACTTTAAGTAATACATTTGTTGCTCAAAGAACATTCTTCTAAATATACTCGCCGTCGGTCCGGCGGGCTTGTTCGTCGTTAAACGGCGCCACCATCATCCTTCTTCATTCGGGGCTGTCCCAAAAGTAACTATTACCGTCATTGCGAACGAAGTGAAGCAATCTCATCATCCGGATTTTGATCAGAATATCAGATTGCTTCGTCGCTTCGCTCCTCGCAATGACCACTTTTCTTTTTGGACAGCCTCGAAAAGAAGGAGCCCACTTGCGTTAACTACCTTTCAGCCATCGTTCGGCTTCTTCGAGACTCGAGAACACCCGTACGTTGATACCCCTGTTGAAGGAAGCATCTTCCCAAAACTTCATTTGAGCTACGACCTTCGGATCAAACACGATGGCAGCATGGGAGATGTGCATTTGAAGTTTATGTTTCGCATAAAACTCTGCCAGCTCGTATTCCTCGAATGTGCCGATAAAGGAAGGCTTCTCTCGGTTGTCTGCCAACACCTTTTTGCACTTGTATCTATCAACTAAGGTTTTCGTAGCCAACGCTTCTCGTTTACAACTTTCTAATGTTTCCGGTTCTGTAAGCTTGATGTAGATATAGCCTTCACGTTGTTCGAAGTAGTAATCTTCTTTCATGGGTATTGTTCCTTACAAAACATCTATTTGTAGTCACTTCTGTTTAGCTCTCTTCGGATCAAAACCATTCATGATTCCTCCAAGTCCGGCAACCGCAAAGAACCCTGTAAGCAGTGACCACGGTGTGAAGCCGTTCTTAAGAAGGAGAATGGTCCACACTGAGAACACGGAAAGAAACGTAACTCCGAATATGAAATCCCTCCAGCTGTGAACTTTTGTCCCTGTCGAGTGATCCATGGAATAGACCCGCCTTATTGTCTCATCAAAGCGTGCTTTGATCATAGCGTGGTTTGGATCGGACTCATCGAGCATTTTCAGCATTTCCAGATCAGTCTTGATCGCAGACCGAGATATTGGCTTCAGGTTTCGGAGTTGGAATAAAGAAACAATAATTCCCGCAACTCCTACGAGAACTTTTAGCACAAGCTCAATATCTATGTTTTGCATAGTATCTCCGTCTCTTGGTGAACGCTTTGTGTAAAATCCCGTCCACTGTTCGCTGGGCTTTGACCTTTTATAAAGTGTTAGCTGCAGTGCTGGTGAATCACGGTTCGTTAATCCATGGTACTGTAAAAACTTCTTTCCAGTCCCATTGTGGCGCAATTGTAATATCATACTGAACTCCACGTAGCAAATGAACGTATTTTTTGTACACAGTGAACAAGAGATCGATTGCCTTATCAAGGTCATTAAACGTTGGAAACTGAGTGAACTTCTTCTTATCACGATGAGCAATGCGCTTGTGTGCATATCTTAAAATTGAATCGCACGCCATGTTGAGCCGAATTAGATCGTTGCAAACAAAAGAAGCATCGACATGGCCCTTTCTTCTGCTGCCGAATTGTTTGAAGTCTCTTTGGGCTTGTTGCTTCTGTAGATCGTAGAGCATTTTTTGGTGTTGAGTGTGCTTAGGCTGTCCATCGGTGTACATACTCTCAAAACGACTATATGTCAATGCGATCGACGACTGCTGAATCTCAGCAAGGAGCCGAGCCAGAGTTATGCCTCTGGGATCAGGGTCGAGCTGACGTCGTACGCCAATACAGGCAGTCTTCGAGTACGATAGACCAAGCCACTCATAAAAATATCCGTCCATCTGTATTTTGGGATTAGCCTTTATGATTTTCTGCACCTCCCAAAAAACATAGCGAAGCATCAAGAGTTCATACATCTCACTCTCAATGACCCCTAACCACGTGATCCATTTCTGTATGCGAGAGTCAGTTTTCATTCTTCCCCAGCATTGCCGCTTGTCAGGCAACGGCACGAGATATTAATAATTTTTTCGTTGAAAGGGCACTGCCATCATGTAAATAAATCAATTAGAAAAACAACTACGAAAATTATTATTGCAATGATATATTTCCCAAACAAAAGGAAGAGAAGTATTACGCCCATAACGAGGATAAAAGGGAAAGCCTTTTTCAAAGTAGACGAGAAGATAGCTTTATATTTTTCCGGTTTGAAAAAAAGCCAAAAAGTACCAATTGCTGAACCGATGAGACCGATTACCAAAGAAGTTAGTAGCCAAATGTTCTTGTCCATGTTCATCCACCCTCTTTTTGATTCAGAAGGATATTAATTGCTCCTACCCAACCAAATCCTGCTGCAAGAGCCTGCAGATTGTTGGAGGGTGAAAAGAAAATTGTCCCTACTATTGCCCCAGTCATAACTACAATAAGAAAATCCAAACGATCATAGAAGACTTTTGAATGTCCGGGAAGAACTTTATTCAAAAATGCCACTGCCCCCTGAAACCCCTTGAAAAGAGAAAATATATACATTACAATTGATCCGAATAGTGTTAACGAAAAATATACATAGGTATCTTGGATGTGCCATCCAATAAGTGTGTAGCTTTCCATAAGGGGACCTCAAATCATTGAGTGTCAGTTTTGTAGCTATAGTGTAATTTTCTTACTGTTGCCTAACGCATAGAAGGGCAAAGCTCGCGCTGTTATACGCCGCTGCAACCGAACGAGTCACTTACCGTTTCAATCTTTTGATCAGTTCTCTCGTGAAGTTTCCGACATCGAAGCCAAAGCCGACGAAACTTGGTTTAAACGATGCATTCGAAATGACGAGGTTGGCGATGCTCTGATTCGATTCTTGGTTGAGCGATTTGCTCAAAGGTCGCAGCAGAGAAATGTTGTTGCTCTTAGCTGCATTCACAATTTGGTCAACCAATCGTGCCAATTCATCTCGGTCAGGCTTTATGATCGGAATAAATAGAACTTCTGGCCGCTGTTCATTTGAAGTTTCTTGAATCTTGTATGGATTTACGTTGCTGACAAGAAATCCTCGACCGCCCAGAGGGATTGAATTGATTTTTCCATAAGCTTCTGATAGGTCAGGATCAAGTGGCTTGTCTTCTGCCATCACGAAGAGTCCTTCCACGCCAAGGGCAGTGGATACTTTGACGAACTTCTCTTCGAGCCAATCATGCACGTCATCCAATTTATTAATCCCAAATGCGAAGACATACAAATTACGTTTGTCTTCGGGCGATATTCTAAATATTGTACTGTATATGGCTCCCATTGGAATCTCCTTTCCATCGGTTGCAGTGGCGTATAACGTTGCGTAACGAGGGCACCGCCCATGTTAGCTGCTGGGCTTCATTTCTTACATAAGTAATCTGTTAGCATTAATTCCAATGAGTCTAACTCTCTTGATAAAGGTCCAGTTGTCCAGCGCTTATCAACTAATTTCCAAATTTGGTATTTAAATTCTTTTTCTGAGCATTTAACAGAACCTGTTCGTACATGACCAACGTACATATCAGTTGAATCGTTTGGGTTTTGAAGGTCAATGCCAGAAGTTGTAAACCATCTAGTGTCTGGTAAATCATTTTCAATACTTGTTGAAGTCAACAGGATTCCATTTTCAGGAACTTTGATTTGAGGATTCCAACTTAATAGCCCGTTTGGAAGTTCAGGGGCGCTATCCACACCATAAATTGTTACAATGTAAGGTTGTTCTAAATGGTCTGGAATTATTAAGGTCTTCTTCCCTTGTTTCGAACTGTAATAAAGAAAAAGAAAACCAAGTAGACAACTTTCAACAATGAAAGTCCAAACATATTTTTTCGAAATCTTTTGCAGAAAGTAATCAACAGTTAGTCCAATGATACCAGATGGTGAAAAGAAAAATAACATGAGGAAACCAAATCCTTCAGATCCAGGAGTTATTGCATCATGTATTGCAGCATATATTGAGAAGCCGATTGCTACTGCACTTGTAATATTTAAAGGTGTTGGTCTGTATTTCATTTGCCTTGCAGCTAACCGTTAATTATACAATATTGTCTATCTACGATCCTACGAATCGTAGATTCGTAGAACGACTCTTCGAGTCGACCGACGGTTCTACGAACCATCGGTTCGTAGAAAGGACTCGTAGAGCGCTTTTATTTCTTTCAAGTGCTGAGCGCTGCGAGAATGTACGTCTAACCATTTCAAATGTCAAGACCAGATTGCTCTCTTTGCAGTTATTGGCTCACGAAGTCATCAGCGAGGCGTTGTTGCCGATCCTTGAGAAACCCATTGTATTTCACATTGATCACAAAGAATTGGCTGTGCTACTCCTCTCGACCCCTACTGTCCCGTCCCGATAATATCGGGAGCGGGACATGAAGCTGTCCAGAAAGTCGGGAAATGTAGAGTCCGATTCGCAATCGGACAGAATCTTTGTCGGTTCTGCTCCATTTCCAAAGAGTCCATTTACGAAATGGACTCTACGATCTTCTTTTTGGACAGCCTCAAAAAAGAGAGATTGCAAGAAAGCCATTGTCTTTTCTTTCTTACCGCTGCAAATATCGAGACCAGGTTGCTCTCTAAAATTATTTTAGCGCAGAAGATTTGTCTTCAAATCAACCACTACCTTGTCGAATGGTTTTTTCAGACCCTTATCTACCTGGGTGAAGCTAATCGTCAGCAGGCGATCTGTAACAGTGACTGTAAGATAACCATAACCACGCAACGATTTATCATATGTATGGTCGCCATCCTTCTTGCCGTTCGCTTGACCTACATGTGGTGACAAGCCACGTCCACCGGAGCCGGCAACGATAAAGGGAATCTCCATTTTCTTACCACCGGGAGAAACAAAACGGGTATAGCGCTGGTAATCGTGAGCGTGCGCTGCGAGTACTGCATCAGACATGATGCTGCTTTGCTTACACGCGTCATCAATGTCTTTGAGCATGTCGGTACTGGAAGCGTGACCACCATTGCTGAATGGCGGGTGATGAACGACAATCAACAAAGCCTTACGGTTGCCTTTATCCCGTTCTTTTTGAATAGCAGTGAGTGTTTTGATGAGCCAGCCTTTTTGCTTCTGTCCGATATTTTTGCCGGCAATGTATCCGGGTCCTTCTGCAACGTTTGAATAAAGTGCTACAATGTCGACAAACGGTGCATTCAATAACCAGTATACCCCAGGTTGGCTTACCATCTCACGATAAATCGTACCTGCTGCCGGAGGAATGGATGGTTTGGGTGGGCAGAAATTTTTCCGGAAGGCATCCAGGGTGTTTTTCTGTCCACTGCTCGTTCCATCGAACTTGTACAACTCCCCGTCATGATTTCCAGGAATCGCTATGATTTTTCCGGGATACTTTTTGTACGGCACATAAAATTGTTCATGATAACCTGCATCGTTGTTCTTATAATAATTAACATCTCCCATGTGCAGAAAAAAAGCCGGTGATTTTTCAGGTTTGGCAGCCTTGTAATCTCCCGACATTGCATCGGCTACGAGCTCCTCCATTTCTCCGTTCGGGTGCCCTGTGTCCCCTACAGCATGAAAAGAGATTGCTTTCGCTTTTTTAATTGCTGTAACACCAGGCTTTCCTATGATTTCCTCCAACGTCATTGTCGGCTCGCGCTGGGGATCAGGTATCTTTTCAAGCTTAGTGCCGACGTATTCCGTCATCCGCTTTCCGACGCCGGGAATGTTCCGTCGTCTGTTATGCGGCACGGTTGTAAAGAATGGATGGGCAAAGCGTAAGACTTTTCTGTTGCTACTCTTCGCCGTGGCTTTGGATGCCTTCCGTGCTGGCATATGTCTTCTCCTTTCAAGAGATGTTTTTTTATTATGAGTTAGGGACAGGGTTCCAGTTCTTGTTAGAGGATTGCTCAAGGAAGCCAATGTCTATCGCAACTGTTCCAACCGTCAAGACCAGGATTACGTTTTTCCGCTCAGAAAATCGGAAAGCTCAGTGATAGTTTTTTTGCACACGTCATTCGCTTTCCGCGTAACTTCGGCGTCGTCTCTCATTTCTACGCCGAGCAACTCTCCAGCCATATATCGCCCGAGCTGGTAGTACGCCTCCCACTGGTCGTGATCGAAGAATTGGTCTGCAGTGCTCTCGTGAGGAAAACTCGGATGATACGTTTTGTACATGAAGCTCGCGTACTCAGGCTTCCCCTTCTCGATATTTTTCCAGCTTGTCGGCTCCATCATTGACGATTTGATGTATACGAGGATGCCACGGTATTCTCCTTGTGGATTTCCCGGCAGTTCACTGATGTCTGCAAGAGCGAAATGCGATTTCGAAAACCCGTTGGACGTCGCGGGCTTGATGCGGTACTCGGGTTCTTGTCCTGCCCGAAACTTGATCCGCACGCCAAGCTCGTTCTCCGCTCTGATGATGAGTTCTGTGAGATCGGAAAATTCAAAGTCCGGATCTTCACCCGCATCGATGGCGATGATGAGCTTGCACTTCCGCCTCAGTAACTCGTAGATGGCGAGGTTCTCGATATGTCCGCCATCGGAGATGTTCACTCGTGCCTTTTCTGAGTTTGTTCTGTTGAACAACTCCAGAATCTCATAATAGGGCCACCACGTGAGTGGGAAGGAGGATTTGATCGATGGATTGTGAGTCCAATAGCCGAGCTGCAAATTCAGCAGCGTCATGAAAAAGGCAAGAACACCGTTGGAGCGCCTTCCCATTTCCGGATTGACGGCAGCTCCTGAGACAGCAACTGCGGTCGAGAGCGTCATCCGCTTATAGAATCTGCTCGCCGTGCTGATATACCCGGTGAGCTTCGAACCACAGTAGAGCGGCGAGAGGAGAAAGTAATCGCTTGCTTTCGAGCCGCGATAGCCGTCCTTTACTTTGCCCGATAAATTCAGGCAGGTGTTGATGAGGGGGTAGGGTGGGTACTGCCCTTGTGGTTTATTGTTAGTCGGATACAGCTCAGCGACCTTGATCCGATTGTATGTCTTGCCGGATGGCTTTAAGTACGCGGTTGCAAGACGGTCTCTGTAAAAGCGATGAAATGTGAGAATGTTGGGATTTGCAAAGAAACCGGTCACGAGAAAAAGTCCTGCCACGATGAGGAGGCCGATGATGGACGAAGAGAAATAGATGTGAGTCGAGTTAAACCAGAACAAGGCGTAGGCAATGATGAGCAAGAAAAGCAACACTCCTTCGGCATAGTTAAGGAGGTTGGACGACCACAACTTCACGTGTCGGAGATAATGGAAAAAGTAATGATACGCCAATACGGCTACAGCAACAAAGGGCAGCCAGTATACGAGGAATCGCCAACCAAACTCAATGCAGCAAACCTCGCTGATAACCTTGCCGAGAAAAAACTGCGTCCCGAAGAAGAGTGCAAGCCACACCAGGTTCATGAGGAAGCTTGCAAGAAATCCGCCGGCGAGGCGAAGCATGTTGAAGAACTTCTTGATGCCCGTTTGAGGAATCAGATAGTCTCCATACTCTCTGAGCTTGTGAATATCGTTATTCGTGAAGATGGTTCGGTAGGATCGGTTGCCGTGGAACTTTGCCTGGAAATATCCGCCGCAGTATCCGCCTCCCGAAACGGTCGAGAGGTAATCTGCCTTCTGGAGGATGCAGAACGTATTGAAGATCTCGAGGATACCGAGATTGATTGTGGCAGAGCGGATGCCACCCCCCGAGAGTGCAATGCCGAAGAGATTCTTCAGAGGATCGTCCGCGCCGTCGTCGGGATTTGTGTTGGCACGCTTGGCTTTGATGACTTCGAGTTCGTCTTTGAGTATCTGATCGATTGTTCTCGTTGCTTTGTTGTCGTCACTCATAAAACTCATTCCTTCGTGGTAAAGGTGTCTTATCCTGACGCATCGTTTATTTGAATAGCCCTGTCAGCCCCGCCAGCGCGACCTCGAAGGCTTTCTTGTTGATGCCGAAACTAAAGTACTCGTGCACCTGGTGCTGTGCGAGATTTGCCCCGACGCCGATGCTTCCGTAGGAATTGAAATCGTAAGTGAGCGCCAGGGCGACGATTTGAGCATCACTGTTGAACAATTTTTCAGTAATTGCAAACGCAAATCCCAGTCGGCGGAACGAGAACTCGGGCATAACAAATTCATCCCCTGGCACAATTGCATCTCCGAATGCCAGACCGACTTCAAAGACAGTGAGAGCGTTGTCACCCGTTGGTCCCCTGAGCGTCGTCTTCGCATTGTCGGGAGTTCCAACGACAGGGAAGGGGACATAGCGAACACGGAAGACACCCATCCGTTCGGCAGGATCAAGGGCGGGCATGTAACGGAGTTCTTTCTTGTAGTTGCGGTAGAGGATGCGTGCAGAGTTCAAATCATCACTGATGATAAGGTCTGATCTTCTTACACTCGGTCCAGAGTAGTTTGTATCTGTTAAGTCAATCTCGATGAGCCTTGCAAGTTTTGTGCGTACAGAGTCAAGAACCTGATTTCGTTGCAATTCTAATGACATTATTTTTTGTTTTACATCAATTTCATAATTGCTTAAATATTGTTTCAAACTTTGACTCCTAATGGAAATGAGTGAATCAGCGATTTCCCGATCCGCCTCGCCCGTGATAAGAGAATCTCGCAACGTCTCGTATGTGTCGACATCTTCTTCAAGGTGTTTCCTCAGTTGATCTGCCTGAGCAGAAGTTAGTCCTAACTTGTTGAATTCTTTGTTATTGCTCTTTATGAGATCGCCAAACTCCTTTTTAGTGCCTTTAAACTTTTGCCTCTCTTTATCTTGTTCATTCCGAATTTCGAATGCGATGATGTCAAGCTTTTTCTGATAACTTTCTATAATAGATTTTCTTAAACCGAAACGGACATCCACTTCAATTCTCTGTATCGCCTCTCCCAATCTGAAAATCGGCAGCAGCACTTGCCAGTATCTTCCGCCGTCCATTTGTCGGGCAGGACGCGAGAAAATATTCCCGCCGTAGTAAATCGTGACAAAGACAGAGTTGGTACTATCTCTCATTGCAAAGACGGGATAGAACCTGAGCACGTTCACCATGTCGACCATGAGCTGACCATCGAGAGAATTGTTCACTGCATAATAGCCGAGGACGTTGACTTTGTCATCACCTGCACGAAGAGAGGGCGTGAACAGAAATGCCGCAGTGAAGAGTAAGAAGATTCTATTCATTGTTTTGCTCCTCCTATCGGCTTGGAAGGATGGGGAAACTGATCTGGAACACTGGCACCGTTTTCTTGTCCTTCTGCATTACCGCGCCGAACAACAGGGATGGAGAATCAGCCGCGGTTCCCCTGAGAGTCGCTCCGAGAGTATAGGTGCTGTTTTCATTATTGAGTTGTAGCACTTCAGGAAACACACTAAAGATCGCCAGACCGATGATGATGTCATTGTTTGTACGCGCGGATGCGCCAAGACCGAATTCCCATGCCGAGTTCATGTGATTGCCGATTAGCTTCGAGCCCAATAGATCGATCTGAGCCCGGTCAAATACTCCTCTGATCTGGAGTCCTACGAGGGATTCACTCGGCTTGAGCGTGTCAGTTGCAGATCCTGTTGTGTCGCTATTGTGGAATTGTCCATTGATGTATAATCCCCCTTTGAGCCACGCGGACAACTTGAATGTATACAGCATACCACCGTTAAAGGCGCCCGTTCCTTCCGTCACACCCAAACCGATGTTCGCTTGCAATAACTTATTTGATGCATCGAGAACGGTTTTTGCAAGTTCGTGTTCAGCTTTGTCTAAGACCTGTGTGATTCTATCTCGCACCTCTCCGGTGATCTTATCGAAAACGAGCTGGAGATCATCACGAAGCGTATCGATGTTTGTATAATTTTTGTATAAAGGTCGTTCCGGAAAAATACTTTCCATCTCAGCTCTCGCTCGTATCAGTAAGATCGAAGAGATGCTTTTCGAAAGATCCTGAGTGGAATTACCGAGTATGACGTCGCCTTCCACGCCAGTCTGTCTTAGCATCGTAAGTAATGAAGTGATAACGGCACGCTGTTCTTGAGGGGAAAAGGATAATGTTAGGAACAGTGTATCGATGCTTTTCTTCAGGGCATCAGCCAATTGTTCTTCGGTATGATCGAGGATCTTGCTGACTTTTCGGATTGTACTTGCTGGCACGCTGAATGAAAACCTGTCCACCGTAAAAATCAGCGTGTCGTTTTTAGCGCGAACTTGTGGAGTCTGAATCTTAGCCATCAGCATAGTACGAGCTGCCGATAACTTATCGTAGAAATAGTCGAGGCGCAAACCCGGTTTCACATCGCCGAAGTTTTGTTCGATGTAGTCCTGCATATCCCGAAACTCTGCTGGTCTCCTGATCGACGAGTTCGATGACATCACTTGATAAAGTGGGCTGACCGTTTGTGCAGTAAGCGCGCTTACCAACGATGAGATCGACATGAGATAAGCAAGAAATCTACGCATGACTGTGCTCCTCCAGATAGAATGTACGTGTGCATCAGGATGTCTGGCAGCGATCAGTTATTGAATAGAATGTTGGGCGATGATGAAGTACTCCCCGGATTCCATCTGCCAAACGAAGACGTGAATCAAACCCCCAAAGGAAACAGCAGCAACATACTAAATATTTACTAACCTGTCAAGTTATTTTACCAACGAAAACGAGCCCTCTGCATTCCAATCTTCGGGGAGAAAAAAGGAATGCCCGGAACGAAATCCCATCTCTTTGATTGTTTTCGGGACACTGCCGCGGTACGGGAGTGTGTCCGAGAACCAGTGTGTCATTCAACGGAGTCGTTCGAAGCAATCCGACCAACCAACGAAATTTTTCACGCCATGTCAGATTGCTTCGTCCCGATAAATCGGGACTCGCAAAGACAGTTCTCGGAGGGTGTCATAAACTGTTACAGCTTGGTAAAATAAGACGCCGCCTCTCTTCTTGTTTTGTGGCAGAAATTCTTTATATTTGTAAGCTTTAATACTCACAATACTCATTACTTGTCCATTCAACATGTCTCAGGTGGCAGTGAAAATTCGAATCTCTCGTGTCGACGGTATGGTTGCTGACGTTCCTTTACCTTCGTACGCCACATCAGGATCATCGGGGATGGATGTTCGATCATCGGTAGATCTGATGGCTAAGCCGGGAGAAACAGTGCTCGTTCCGACTGGATTTCAAATAGAGATCCCTCCCGGTTATGAAGCTCAGGTCCGTCCGCGCAGCGGCTTAGGGAGGCTTTGGCCATACGGGCACATCGAACTGATGTCTTTTTCTTGATTCCCGTTTCCTGAATCTTCATATTATCCTTAATTACTGAATGGCTGGAATACTCTACCTCGTCGCAACACCGATCGGCAATGATGATGATATCACAGTCCGTGCGTTGAGTGTTCTTAAGAATGCTGATGTCGTTGTTTACGAGGAGCGAAAGGAAGGACATCGGTTGCTCGCCCGCTACAACATTCCTGAAAAATTAGTTGAAAGCTTGAATGAACATAACGAGGCGGCGGCGACATTTCATATCATCGAGCATCTTAAAGCCGGGAAGAACGTCGCGCTTATCTCAGATGCCGGAACTCCGGTCTTTTCTGACCCGGGACAGCTCTTGGTCCAGAAGGCAGTCGAGAATCAAATCAAAATTGTGCCGATTCCAGGCGCATCGTCGTTGTTGCCGGCATTGACCGTATGCGGTTTTCCGATCGACCGATTCTTGTTTTACGGCTTTCCTTCTCCTAAAAGTAATCGCCGGATTGCTGAGCTGCGCCAACTGCGGAATGAGCGGCGAACGATGGTGTTTATGGATGCACCCTACAGGCTGGCTCCATTACTGAAAGACATCGCGGAAATATTCGGTGAGGTAAGACGAGTGTGCGTCGCGTTCAACTTAACAATGCCGGATGAACAAATCTTCCGTGGAACCGCGCTCGAGTTGTATCGACAGGCGGAGAAGAAAAATCTGAAAGGTGAGTTTGTTGTCATTGTTGAGGGGACTACGCATCGTTGATGAGGTCTGTGCCACCTTCAACGTTAAGCCAAATTACTTCTCTTATCAATCCTATCGGTCGTTGACTTCAGATAGAGTCGTTCTACGATTCGTAGGATCGTAGATAGACTTGCCTGTCGATCTCCATTGGATTGATACTCTTATGTCAGACAAGTCACAAAGTGATTCTCCGAAGGAGTCCTTTGGACCTTCGGAAAATGTCTGACCCGCCTAATTTAGAACAGCACCAATCTTTCGTGAGGGAATGATTTACTTGTATATTTCATAATCTGAATTTCGATCATACATTTTAATTTGCTTCTCCTTTCCATTTTATCTATCTTTTTCAAGAGCGATTCTTTACCTAAGGGTGAACTAAGCGACAATGGATATCTTACACCAACAATTTCGGGTACCGGAAATCTATGGAGATTACTGGTTTAACTCGGACCCAATTCCCCTTGGTGCTCTGCGCGGATACGTCATTCTCATCGACTTCTGGGATTACTCCTGTCTTCCATGCCTGCGTACATTGCCCTACGTTCAAGAATGGAATAGACGTTATGCCGACAAAGGACTCATTACTATTGGAGTGCATACTCCACAATTCCCTTTTGCTCGCGACCCAATAAACGTGCGTCAGGCGGTCGAGAAGTTGGGAATAAAATATCCAGTGGTGATGGATAATGATTTTATTGTCTGGGGTTCGTTTCGCAATATGGTGTGGCCCACCAAATATCTTGTCGATAAGCATGGCTTCTTCAAGTATGTGCATGCCGGTGAAGGTTCGTACCAAAATTTTGAACATGCCATCCAGTCTCTTCTCGCCGACGCTGGCTACCACGCTGAATTTCCGATCGTGATGGATCCTATCCGTGAATCAGATCGCCCCGGAGTCGTCTGTTACCGTGCGACTCCCGAGATTCTTGCCGGTTGGCAACGGGGAACACTGGGTAACGTGGAAGGCTTTTCGCCGGAGTCAACCATCCATTATGAAGATCCCGGATATCATCTCGACGGACGACTTTATCTTCAGGGCAATTGGTATAACGACCGGAGCTTCCTCAAGCTGGAAGAGACTGATGGTAAAGAGGGTTACTTGGTCTTCTCATATCAGGCGAAGGAAGTGAACGCTGTCATCAAACCTGAAGGTGAAAAGAACTTTCAGGTATTCGTGCATCAAGATGATCGTTTTATGACCACAACAGACAAGGGAGACGATGTCCTCATCGATGAAGGGGGCAGGAGTTACCTCCTTATCGATCAGCCGAGGCTTTACAATCTCGCAAAGAACAAAGAATTCGGTGAACATACCCTGAAGCTCACCACACGCTCAAATGGCTTTGCGTTGTATGATATTTCCTTTATCTCATCAGTCATTCCGGAGATGATCTCCGAGAATTGAAAGTCTATCCCATATTTCGTATTTTACTACGGCGATTTCGTCATGTGAGTAGAAGTGACGGAATCGCCGTTGTCGTTTATCGAATCGATATTATGAATGGCAGAATCCTGTGAATCAGAAGTCGTTTCTCAATATCCTGAAAGAAAAGGTTATCGTCTTTGATGGCGCGATGGGGACGAACATCCAGTTTCAGAATCTCACACCTGATGATTTTGGCGGTGAAAAGTACAATGGATGTAACGAGTACCTCGTTGTGATCAAACCACCTGCCATTGAGAAGATACATTCAGATTTCTTCGAAGTGGGATGCGACGTTGTTGAAACTGATACCTTTGGCTCTGCATCCATTGTGCTTGCCGAGTATGGACTTGCAGATCGGGCGTATAGCTTAAATTATGAAGCTGCGAAGTTAGCCAAAGGGATCGCAAGAGATTTCTCCACAAACGCTCACCCTCGGTTTGTCGCTGGCTCGATGGGTCCAACGACGAAACTTCCTTCTCTCGGTCATATCAGCTTTAAGGACATGGAGGAGTCGTATTATGTTCAAGCGAAGGGTCTGCTCGACGGTGGGGTCGATCTGCTGAGTGTTGAAACATGTCAGGATATTTTGCAGACCAAGGCTGCGCTCGCCGGCATCTTCAGGTACTTCGGAGAAGCACGGACGAAAATTCCGATCATCGCATCGGTCACAATCGAAACGATGGGCACGATGCTTCTCGGCACGGAGATCTCGGCAGCTCTCACCTCGCTTGAGCCTTACGATATCGATATGATTGGGATGAACTGTGCAACAGGACCCAAGGAGATGTCGGAAAATGTCCGTTACCTCTGTGCCAACAGTCCGTTCCCTGTCTTCGTCATGCCGAATGCAGGTATCCCTGAAAATGTTGGCGGTCATGCACACTACAAACTCACGCCCGAGGAGCTCGTGTACTATCTCGCTCACTTCGTTAAAGATTTGGGTGTGAGTATCGTCGGAGGTTGTTGCGGCACGACGAAAGAACATCTCAAGAAACTTGTTGATGCCGTGGGTTCTCTTTCCCCCTCCCGCCGTCAATGGGATTGTACCCCCAGTTGTTCGAGTTTGTATCAGAGTGTTCCATTGCACATCGATCCCGCGCCGGTCATCATCGGCGAGCGCACCAATGCCAATGGCAGTAAGATGTTTCGGGAGTTGCTCTTGAAAGAGGATTGGGAGGGTATGGTGGGGATGGGAAAGGAGCAAGTGCGCGAAGGTGCCCACGTCCTCGATGTCTGTGCTGCATACGTGGGGCGTGACGAAGCCCGTGACATGCGCGAACTGATCACACGATTCAACACCCAGATTACGTTGCCACTGATGATTGATTCAACTGAGGCACCCGTGATCGAAGAAGCGCTCCAACGCATCGCTGGCAAAGCCATTGTCAACTCCATTAACATGGAAGATGGAGAGGAACGTATGGAGCGAGTCTTGCCGTTGTGCAAGAGATACGGTGCTGCCGTTGTCGCGCTCACGATCGACGAGAAAGGGATGGCGAAAACTGTCGACCGTAAGGTTGAGATTGCAAAGCGCATCCACACCCTCGCGACCCAAAAATATGGCATCAACGAGCAGGATCTCATTTTTGATACGCTGACGTTTACCCTCGGTTCGGGGGATGAAGAATTCCGGAGAGCTGGTATCGCAACTATCGAGGCGATCCGCGAAATTAAAAAGCTTTTTCCGAACGTTCATGCCAGCCTTGGTGTGAGTAATATCTCTTTTGGTCTCAACCCTCACGCGCGTCATGTCCTCAACAGCGTCTTCCTCCATTATGCAATTGAGTATGGACTTGATATGGCAATAGTCCACGCTTCCAAAATCATGCCTCTCTTTAAAATTTCGGAACAGGAACGAGAAATTTGTCGGAAGCTGATCTTCGATGAGCGGGCGCCGGATTATGATCCCTTGCAGGATCTCCTTTCGTATTATGCTGACAAGAAGATCGAAACGAAGAAGACCACAACAAAGGATGCAACGATCGAAGAAAGATTAAAAAACCGAATCATCGAGGGAGATAAAGTCGGCCTCCAGGAAGATCTCGATGAAGGACGCCAGAAATACGCTCCCCTTGATATCGTCAATACGATCCTGTTGGAAGGGATGAAAGTCGTGGGCGATCTGTTTGGAAGCGGGCAAATGCAACTACCCTTTGTTTTGCAATCTGCGGAGGTGATGAAATCCGCAGTCAGTTACCTCGAGAGGTTTATGGACAAGTCTGAGTCGACGTCGAAGGGGACGATGGTGATTGCAACAGTCAAGGGCGATGTTCATGACATCGGAAAAAATCTGGTCGACATCATTCTCACGAATAACGGGTATAGAGTTATTAACCTTGGAATTCAATGTCCATTAGATCGGATGCTTGTGGCGTTAGAGGAACATAAGGCAGATGCAATCGGTATGTCAGGGTTGTTGGTGAAATCGACCCTCATCATGAAGGAGAATCTGCAAGTTATGAATGAGCGAAATGTTTCGCCGCCTGTCATCCTCGGTGGAGCAGCACTCACGCGGCGTTACGTCGAGCAGGATCTTCGCTCGATCTATCATGGAGATCTCTACTACGCCAATGATGCATTCGATGGATTACACTATATGGAGCAGCTCGTCTATCGAGAAGGAGATACTCAACCAAACAAGTTGGATTCCAAGAGAATACTTGCCGCCGTGACGAACACGGATGACCAGGAGGTTTTGTCCGGACTCGAAGCAAAGATCGCGATGGCGCCGAAAAATGGGGATTCCGAGGTGAGGACAGTTGCTCCAGCGAGGATTCCTCAGCCACCGTTCTTTGGAACGAAGATTGTCGAGAATACACCACTTGAGGAAATCTTCTCCTATATCAATGAAACCGCTCTGATCAGAGGGCAATGGCAGGTGCGACGCGGGAAACTCAGCGAGGATGATTATAAGAAACTTCTCAACGAAAAAGTTTATCCGGAGCTTCAACAGCTCAAGGCCTGCTGTATCGATCAACATCTTCTCGAGCCAAAAGTAGTGTATGGGTATTTCCCTTGCCAATCGATCGGCGATGATCTGATTGTGTACAGACCTGCTGCTGGGACGGATCCAATTTCGGTCTGGAAAGAAGACTTCACCGCCTCAATTCTACACCCTGACGGCGATAGTCGAATTCTCCTCGAAGAATGGGTGCGTTTCACTTTTCCGCGGCAGACGAAAGGTCGATTTTTTTGCATCTCAGATTTCTTCGCATCGAAGGACTCTGGCAGGCTCGATGTTGTTGGTTTCCAACTGGTGACGATGGGCGATATCGCTTCGAACCATGCCACAAAACTTTTTCAATCGAATAACTACAAAGAGTATTTGTACTTCCATGGGCTGAGTGTTGAGACGGCTGAGGCGCTTGCCGAGTTATGGCATAAGAAAGTCCGTGCAGAGCTGGGTATTCACCAACAGGATGCACCAGATATACGGAAGCTGTTCAGTCAGCACTATCAGGGTTCGCGCTACAGTTTTGGTTACCCGGCGTGCCCTGCTCTTGAAGATCAGATGAAATTGTTCGAGCTTCTCAAGCCGGAGCGCATCGGTGTGAAGCTAACAGAAGAGTATCAACTGGTTCCGGAGCAGTCGACCTCAGCAATTATCGTTCATCATCCTGAGGCGAGATACTTTAATGTCTAAACTGGTAGTGTGGAGATACATGAGGGCAGTTGAATTTCTTTTCGATTTTTGTTATACTCTCTACAGATGAGCGATGAACAATTCAAGCGAGGCATCGATGAATTCAACCGTGGCCTTTTTTTTGAATGTCACGACACCCTCGAGGATCTCTGGCATGGTACTCGGGGAACAGATCGAATGTTTCTGCAAGGGTTGATTCAAGTCTCAGTCGGGTTTTATCACTTTTTCAATCGCAATTACAAAGGTGCCGCAAGTCAGTTTACGCGGGGTTTAGGAAAGCTTGAAGACTATCGCCCATCCCATCGAGGGGTCGAGCTGGAAACACTCCTGACAGACGTTGTCGGATGGCTGGCGATGGCGGAGAGAGGTCAGGCAGGTGAGATGATTGACGTAGACGAATCTGTGGTGCCAAAGATACATCTAAGACAGTGGCATATTTCCAAGGAGAATTACCATGGCAACAATGATAACTGAAGAGTGCATCAACTGTGGTGCATGCGAGCCGGAATGTCCGAACACCGCAATCTATGCCGGTGGTGCGCAATGGGAACTCAATGGTGAAACGCATCCTGCACTCTCAAACGATTTCTATTACATCGTCCCTGAAAAATGTACTGAGTGCGTCGGGCACTTCGATCAGGAACAGTGCGCAGCTGTCTGTCCCGTCGATTGCTGCGTGCCAGATCCGAACCATGTGGAAAGTGAAGAACTTCTCTTCAACCGTGCCAAAGAATTACATCCAAGCAAAGAGTTTGCAGATCTGAGTGAAGCGACGTCTCACTTCAGAAAAACGGCGTAACAGTTTACTAGTGAAATACTGAAAGGTCGGTTGAGCGTTGTCAGCCGGCCTTTTTTTCATCCCGTTACCAACTTATGTCTGCGTAAATCGTTATGAGGTGCATCCCGACCAAGGGTGATATAGTATGAAAATAGGGAACTATGAGCTTTACCCGGTCGAGACGGGTCGATTTGCGCTCGATGGCGGAGCGATGTTTGGCATCATTCCAAAACCTTTGTGGGGTAAGACTAACCCCCCCGATGATCGCAACCGCATCGAACTTGCAGCGCGTGCACTTCTCATCATCGGAAACGGCAGGAAGATTTTGGTGGATAACGGGAACGGCTCGAAGTTTACTGACAAACAAATCGATATCTATCGTCTTGATATGAGTCAATATGATCTCGACAAATCCCTTTCACACTATGGTCTGACAACATCCGACATTACTGATGTTATCCTCACTCATTTGCATTTTGATCATGCAGGAGGTTCGACGCGAAGGGATCAAGGAGAACTGAAACCCGTGTTCGCCAACGCGAGATATTACGTCCAACAGGCTCACTGGAATCAAGCAATGAATCCCACCGAAAAAGATCGCGGCAGTTTCATGTATGATGATTTTATGCCGTTAAAGGAGCATGGCGTTCTCGAATTTGTCGAAGGCGAATTCGAAATCTTTCCGCAGATATTCCTTCACGTGATAAACGGTCATACGGCAGCTCAACAGTTGCCAAGAGTCTCCGATGGAAAGACCTCGCTGTTGTTCAGTTGTGATTTGTTCCCGACGACGTCACATATTCCGTTACCGTACATCATGGCGTATGATCTTAGGCCGCTGACAACGTTGGAAGAGAAAAAGGGTATCCTCTCAAGAGCAGTGAATGAGGAATGGGTATTGTTTTTCGAACATGACCCTCTTACGGTTGCTGGTCGCGTGAAGAGGACCGGAAAAGGTTATGTGTTCGATGAGTCAGTTTCATTCAGTGAGTGACGGAACTCGGATTTGTTTTCTAAAAGGGATGGATAGATGTCACAGTTCGTGAAAGTTGCAAGTGCTCCACAGATTCACGAGAATTGTGGAATAGTCATCCATTGTAATGGACTTGACATTGCTCTTTTTAAAAGGAACGGCGAATATTTCGCTATCAATAATATTTGTGCCCATCAGCATTTTTCGATGCTTCATAAGGGTAAGCTGGATGGACTCACAGTCGAATGTCCGATGCATGGATGGATATACGACTTGCAGACCGGATTGTCGACGACCGGCCAGGGAAAGGTTGCAAGGTATCGCGTGAGGGTGGATGGTGACGATGTCCTTGTTGAAATTCCCGAATTGTAAATTTCCACTTGAGAGGAGTTGAGAAACACGTATGAGCGAAAGATTTGGTCAATGCATTCGTTAACTGAAAGGATAAAACAGCAAGCACTTCAGCTTGGGTTTGACAAGGTCGGCGTCGCTCCAGCAGTCTTTTTGGATGAAGAGTCGACGCACCTCGAACAATGGCTGTTCCGTGGCTACCATGGAACTATGGAATGGATGGCAAGGAATTTCGAGAAGCGAGTAGATCCACGAGTAATCCTTTCCGGAGCGAAATCGGTTATCGCCGTGGCAATGAATTATTATGCAGATGTCCGGCACAGCGACGATGCGGCGACGGGCAAAATCTCCCGCTACGCGTGGGGTGATGATTATCATGAGATCGTTACTGACCGGCTGGATAAACTCCTTGAAATAATCAAAGCGATGGAGCCCACGGCTGAAGGGAAGGTCTATGTTGATACAGGCCCAGTGATGGATAAGGCGTGGGCACAGCGTGCAGGAATCGGTTGGGAAGGAAAACATACGAATGTTATTACGCAAGAGTACGGTTCATGGGTATTTCTCGGTGAGATTATTCTCAACCTTGAGCTCGAATACGATTCTCCTGCAACGGATCATTGTGGAACATGCACGTTATGTATCGAAGCATGCCCGACCGAGGCGATTACCGAACCTTACGTGCTTGATTCAAATCTGTGCATATCGTATCTAACGATCGAACATCGAGGCGAAATTGCTGAAAAGGTCGGCGAGAAATTCGATCGCTGGATTTATGGATGCGATATATGTCAGGATGTTTGCCCGTGGAACCATAAATTCTCAACACCCACGCAGGTTCAGGAATTTCAACCGAGAGAGTCTAATGTTGCGCCAAACCTTCTTGAGATTACCAAGATGTCCCAAGAGGATTTTAGCGAAGCATTTCGGAAAAGTCCTATCAAAAGGACGAAACATGCCGGTCTCCAACGGAATGTGCAAGCAGTGATATCCAATCAATCTAAGATTATTCAAAAATAAACGCCATGAACAACCATCATAAAGTTATCATCATTGGGTCCGGACCAGCAGGTTTAACTGCCGCTCTTTATGCCAGCCGCGCAAATCTCAGCCCTCTTGTGTTCGAAGGGATACAACCGGGCGGGCAGTTGACGATCACAACTGACGTCGAGAACTATCCCGGATTCCCAGAGGGAATCCTTGGACCTGAACTCATGGATTTATTCCGAAAGCAGGCTCAGCGATTCAATGCGAAGACGATATTTCAAGATGTATCACGAGTTGACTTCTCAAGACGTCCATTTCTTATTTATTCGAATGAAGAAGAATATCTCGCCGACACGGTGATTATTGCGACTGGTGCGTCGGCGAAATGGCTTGGGTTGGATTCTGAAAAAGAATATACAGGGTTTGGAGTATCGGCATGTGCAACATGCGACGCATTCTTCTTTCGAGGACTTGAAGTCGCCGTTGTGGGAGGCGGTGACACGGCATTGGAAGAGGCAAACTTCCTGACGAAATTTGCGACAAAGGTAACAGTCATTCATCGTCGAGATAAACTACGGGCTTCGAAGATCATGCAAGATCGTGCATTCAAGAATCCGAAAATCTCATTCATCTGGGATACAGCGGTTGAGGAGATTCTTGGCAAGCAGGAAAACGGTAAAAAGGTTGTCACGGGTGTGAGGTTGCGAAACGTGAAGACCGGTGGAGTGAGTAATTTCAGAACCGATGGATTTTTCGTTGGGATTGGTCACCAACCGAACACACAAATCTTTCATGGACAACTGAATATGGATGCGAACGGATATATCATCACGACCCCGGGTAGCAGCACCACTAACGTGCCCGGTGTCTTCGCTGCTGGCGATGTTGCCGATGCAGTATATCGTCAGGCAGTGACTGCTGCAGGGACGGGCTGCATGGCTGCCATAGATGCCGAGAAATTTTTAGAGCGTTTGCACGATTGACTTTCTTGTTTTCACATCTCCATCTCATTCTGTCACATGTTTGTCACCTTGTCTTGAAAATTCAGAACGAATTTTCAGATTTCTGACAATTCGTCGAAGAGAACTGTTCCCAACGCTTACCTCCGATCCTCAAACGCTTTTATTCTGAAGAATCTATTGATCATTCTTGCTGGCACGTGATTTGATAATTCTCTCGACGTAACTACTACTTAAAAGAAAACTATTCATATGAAAGGAGAATGAAATCTATGACAATAGTTCGATGGAACCCGATGCCTGATGTCACGGCGTGGCATCCAGTAACAGATTTAGTAAGTGAATTTGCAGTCATGCAACACGAGATCGATCGAATGTTTGATCGGTTCCGCGGCGGCATGCTCGACGAAAATTCACCTTCACTTTGGATGCCAGCGGTTGATATCATCGAGCGTGAGAATGACTATTACATCAAAGCTGAACTCCCCGGTGTTAACAAGAACGATGTTCGGATCACTGTTCAGAATGATGTTCTGACGATTCGAGGGGAGAAGAAAAATGAGACGGAGAAGAAGAGCGACAACTATCGCCGAGTTGAGCGCTCTTATGGCTCCTTCGAGCGGTCGTTCACACTTCCTACCTCGGTAAAAAACGATAAGATCGAGGCCTCATACGATAACGGCGTGCTGACGATCAGTTTGCCGAAGGCTGAAGAGTCGAAACCCAAAGAGATCGAAGTAAAAGTGAAGTAACGCTTTATCTATCGGATTCAGCCGATAGATGCCGAGTAAGATGGGCGATAAACGGAATTTCATACTCTGTTCATCGCCCATTGTTGTTTTTGTATAAGGTTTGACTTTTGCAAACGAGTTTTGTATAATAGGCTGTAAAATCAACGAGTTATGACCGCTTTCTATCATTGGAGTTGATGGGCATAGACCTCATACGCAATCATGAATAAATCAACAAGATGGTTTATTATCATTATTGCGTTGCTTCTCTTCATTGGCTTCGGAACAACGCTGTTCTTCTTTCTCATCTATTGGAATCTCTCTGATCGCGATACTGATTTCGTCGTTGGTACGGGGGCAAAGATAGCCGTCGTCAATCTCACCGGCACGATACTTACTTCAGAAGAAACAGTACGACAATTCAAGAAATACCGCGATGATCATTCGATTAAAGGTATTCTCTTTCGTGTAGATTCCCCGGGGGGAGGGGTTGTCGCAAGTCAGGAAATTTATGAGGAGGTGAAAAAAACGCGAGAGAGCGGAAAACCGGTTGTGGTCTCGATGGGATCGCTCGCGGCAAGCGGTGGCTATTATGTCTCATGTGGTGCAAACAGGATTGTTGCTAATCCCGGCACCCTCACGGGAAGCATTGGTGTGATCTCTCAGTTCATGCATTTCGATCCGTTGATGAACAAAATTGGTATCGGTGTGAATACCATCAAAAGCGGAAAATTCAAAGATGCAGGTAATCCATTCAGGAACATGACCACTGCGGATAAAAAATACTTTCAAACAATTATGGATGATGTACACAGGCAGTTTATCTCTGTTGTGGAGCAGGAGCGAGACATGGAACACGATTCTGTTCTTGCCATTGCTGATGGTAGAGTGTTCACGGGGGAGCAGGCGGTGGAAATTGGACTGGTAGATACTATCGGAACGTATGAAGACGCACTTGCGATCGTCGCGAAACTTGCTGGCATCCGGGGAGAACCTTCCATTGTGAAAGAGCGAAAACATGGGCTCTCACTGTTTGAGCGGTTATTCGGCGAAGCGAAGATCCCTGACTTCCTGGGACTGAAAGATGAGTTACTCAATCAACCTATCTTGCAATATAAGATCTTGCAAGGATATTAGTTCACAACTCGTCACGCGGACGAGAATTTTTTCATATCATAAAGGAGACGAGCATTGACCAAAGCAGACATAGTAGACCATATCGCTTCGGGCACGGGCTTGACGAAAGTGGAAACTGAAGCTGTGGTTGATGGTTTCATTCAAACGGTGATCGAAGCTCTCAAGGAGGGAAAGAACATTGAGATCAGAGGGTTCGGTAGTTTCAAAACCAAGAAGCGCAAAGGAAGAATCGCGCGCAACCCGCGAACAGGCGCACAAGTTCAGGTTGATGAGCACTATGTTCCATTTTTCAAAGTCTCTAAAGAACTCCGGTCAGTTGTCAACGAGAACTTAAAGATGAAACAGCCCTCCTCGTTATGAGGTTCCAAGTGGAAGCAGCATGATACCAAAGGTCATTTGCCAGGTTTGTGGGGGTGAGATCGGAAGGTCGGATAGGTTCTGCAGTTCGTGTGGTACACGAGTTGAGTGGCAAGACGCTCCTGAGAGCTCATTGAGCAATTCAAGGGGAGATAAGGTTCCAGAACGATCCTCGACGACGGGTGTTTGTTCGATGTGTGGAAGTTATAATTTATCGGATTCGACTTCATGTGTAAGTTGCGGAGCCGTTCTCACTCCGACTGGTCGATCGACTTCCTCAACCAAATCCATCGATGCGAAAACACATTCCATCCCTACATCTCCATTGAATTTTTTCCAAAGTTGGAAACTCACTTTAACTCTCGGCGTTGTATTGATTGCAACAGTAATTATCCTGAAGATCAGCCGGGGGGAACACCCTGTGGCTGAAGGATTATCTCCCCGTGCGGCATCGATGGTAAAAGAGATAGAGTCATTGCAGAAACAGGTCTCCGCGAATCCACAAGATATTGGACCAATTTTACAGCTCGCGAATCTCTATCATGATGTGAAAATGTACTCAAAGGCAGTAGTTATGTACGAACGTTACCTCGAGGTCAATCCTGCGAATCCAGACGTACGAACTGATCTCGGCACATCGTATTTTGAGCTGTCTTTTTCCGATTCCTCACGTTCGGCAGAATATCTGGCGTCGGCCAAAAGCGAGATGGAGAAAGCGCTTTCCTATGCACCGAAGCATCAGTTAGCACATTTTAACATGGGGATCATTACGTTCCACACCGGTGATATCCAACGGGCGACGGAGTGGTTCAAAAAATGCGTTGCCATTGATTCAACCTCGGACGTGGGTCGTAGGGCGCAGCAATTTCTTAATCAACATTCCTTCACTAATCGATCAACATCATAGGAGAACCCATGCCAAGCGGAAAGAAACGGTTACGCAGAAAGATGGCTACTCACAAGCGGAAGAAGCGTTTGCGGAAAAATCGACATAAGAAGAGAAATCGGTAGGCAATCGCAAGCTGTCCCGCACAGACCTTTCTGTGTGGGACAGTCTGTTCTTATCAGATAAGAATTGTTTGATGACCCACCGTTAGATTTTACAATCCTCACTTTTGAAAGTCTTTTTTATGAAATCGTTTATGCTTCGACGCACCATGGTTATCGTCGTGGCGTTCGGGATGTTGTGCTCGACAATCGATGTTCGTACGCAACCTAAAACGCTGACGATCCTCCACACGAATGATATGCACGCATCATTCCTTCCTCATGAAGCGGGTTGGGTCCAATCCTCTCCGAAACCTATGGTAGGCGGTTTCCGAGAATTATGGTGGATGGTCGATAGCATTCGGCGCTCAAAAGGGGATGTCCTTGTGCTCGACGGTGGCGACGTCATGACGGGAACACCCATCTCGGAGTTTGACTACAAAGGTGGCACAGGAGGTGCCCTCTTCGAGCTGATGAATATGGTCGGGTATGATGCATGGACAATCGGCAACCACGACCTCGATATTTCTCAAGACAATCTACGCACGTTGACGGCGATTGCGAGATTTCCGACGGTGAGCGCGAACCTCGTCGATACGACGGGTCGCCTTACACTGAACAATAAAGATTACGTCATCGTGAAAAAGAATGGACTGCGTATTGGAATTATCGGATTGATGGCACCGGACTTATTTCATTTGACCAACACCAATAACCTCAAAGGACTGAAAGTACTTTCACCCGTTGAGGTCGTACAAAAGATCATCGATAAGATCAATCGTGAAACTGATCTTATCGTTGCTCTCACGCATGAAGGAGTGGATGCCGACTCGATCCTTGCAGTGTCAGCACACGGCTTAAGTATTATTATTGGTGGACATAGCCACACAAGATTGAAAACACCAAAGATGATCAATGGCGTTATCGTCTGTCAAGCGGGATCGAATTGTGAAAATCTGGGGGAACTGGAACTGACGATCGACGGTGGCAAGGTGACTGCTTCAAACGGAAAGCTTTTAACCCTCTGGGCTCGGAGCGACCGACCGGAAAACGAGATCTCAAAATTCATCGCGGAATACAAGAAGAATGTTGATAAGGATTACGGTATTATCCTCGGCACACTCTCTGCCGATTGGAAGCGGTCGCGATCCGGCGAGAGTAATGTCGGTTCTTTTGTTGCCGACGCGATCCGCGAAGGCGCCAAAGCCAGCGTGGGGATAACGAACAGCAGTGGTATTCGTAAGGATTTGAGCGCAGGGAACATCACGAAGCTCGATCTGTTTGAAATTTCTCCCTTCCGGAATTATCTCTGCACATTCTCTCTTTCCGGGGGAGAGTTGCGAGGACTTGTTCAACGTTATCTCCAGTCGATGATCGAGGGGAAAACATCTCTTGATCTCTCGGGAATTACTGCCACATGGAAGCGCGAAAGCGGTCGGGCGAAGATCATGAATCTGAAGATCGATGGACAAGATATTGTTGACGATCGCGCATATCTTATCGCCACAAGCGATTTTCTCATCAACCAAAGTGATAAATATTTGGGAATGACCCCCAAAAAAGTGAATTACACTCAAACAACCATCTCCCAGATGCTCGTCGCAAAGGTTCAAAAGGAAAAGACGATTAGCGGAGGGATCGAGATGCACTTTATTGAACTCCAATAACAGTAAAGCAACATTCATCAATGATGAACAATTTTGAGGTTATTATTCTCATTGGTCGACCCGCTGCAGGCAAATCGGAGGTGATCGACTTTCTCAAGAAAACACCTGTTCCGGAACGCTCCCGGCGATTTCATATCGGGGAGTTCGAGGAGATCGATGATTTCGTTTACGTATGGGAAACGTTCGAGATTGATGATATACTCTCACGTTATGGGAAGCAACGTATCTGGTCTGATGAGAAGTATTGGTTCAAAGATCCATTTGCCTGGAATCTCTACATCGAGCGCATTAATCTCGCGTACCTGAAGAAGCGTGCAGCTAATCCAAACTACCATAGCGGTATAACAACGCTTGTCGAATTTGCGCGGGGAGGCGACAATGGATTTGGAGAAGCGTTCTCGTATCTGCATGAGGAGATTTTAAAGAGAGCGAGAATCATCTACATCAGCGTGTCGTATGAGGAATCGTTCAGAAAGAATCGCCACCGCGCAAGACCGGGGCTCGAAGACTCGATCTTGTACCATTCCTTGCCTGATGAGAAGATGGAGTTTTACTACAAGACGAATGATTGGAAGAAGCTAACGTCGAAAGATCCTAACTATATTGACATCAAAGGGTTTAAAGTACCATATGCGGTATTTGAGAATGAGCCGGAGAAGACTGATGATCCGCAGAAACTCGGTGATGAGTTGGAGCGCGTGGCACAAAAGTTATGGAGCCTGCCGAGATAACGTTTTTAGAAAGAACCCCATCTGAAGGGTGAGGCATCCTGGAGAGTGTGCCTAACAATACTGGTCGATTTCAGATCAGGATTTTTCCGGTACTGCGACGAGGTCTCTTGTGCCCATGAGAGATTCATGTGTGTTCGTCATAGCAAGCTCCGTGGTGCGTTTCTTCTCTGCGAGACTGAGGAACCCGACCGCGATAAGAATGAACACGAGCGAGACCCAATCTTGTACCTTTGGGAATCTTCCGTTGAACAAATAGTAAGACACGATAGTCGCTGCTGTCCCGGCGACAAGTGATGTCAATCGATTCACGAGTCCCGCGAATGTTGCCGTTCGTCCTTTGAACATGAAGATAAACACCGAGAAGAACGCCACCAGTCCGTATGCCATTCCGACAAAAGTCGCCCAATGCCAGAGCGGTCGAGGATTTGCGAATGATTCATGAAAGAGAACAAGCTGAGTGTTCATGCTTCCAAACCAATCGACCGAGTGGAAGAGCATATAGCCCACAGCGACCATCGCAACTGTTGCAGTGATTTGCTCGATGGCGAAGAAGCCGTTGTTATCGAGTTTCACTCCCTTGGCACGCGTATTCTTGTAATAGTTCATGATGTAGATGCGGATCGCGTAGGCAATAATGTAACTCCCGAGGATTGTCATCGCGGCAAATGAATGAACGAACTCGAAATCTCCCTTGCCCACCCACAGGATGTTCACCGCCGCCGCACTCAGGGCGAAGACCACGGCAATGTTTTCCTCCCGATACACTTTCTTCTTCAGAATACCCTTGTGGATTTGCACCGCATCCACAATCCGGCTAATAATAATCACGCTTGCCCGCATGATTACCATGGCGACCATGACAGAGATGGGGAGTGTGTACATCAGCGTCGTTGTCGGAATGACCACAGCGGTGCAGATACCCGATGGAATGATGTACAAAGCTTCTTGTGGGATTTTCCAGCCAGCGATGGGGATGAGCTTATTTGAAGTCATCCGGTACCAGCGGAGTGCGAAGACCACAGCCAGGCAAATCAAGTTGCCGCCGATGGTGCTGTATACAAGATACTCTATCTCCTTCATTCCCGGATACCCGAGATCTGAGCCTCCGGTGAAATACTTCACACTTACGCCGGTGATGACGTAAAAGATGAAGTATCCGAGACACAATTGGATGAGTCTTCCCGTGCTGCCTTCAGTCGTTTTCCACATAAATGGTTTTCTGAATATGGTTCATCACCAATGCAGAATCGCAATTTGTCTTAATTATCGGTTGTAAATTAAGACATCTTGACACGATAAGCAAGGCATATTAACGTGGACGTTGATTCTCCGTGGGAAAAAAATCCTCCCCCTTCACCAAAGATGAAGTCGTACCCATTTGGGAAAGGTTTGGTAGTGCATCAATTCACGAAAGACATTTCGGTGGGACAGGCATTTGACAAGCCATCCCCTCGGGACTTGCCTGTCAGACACGAATGTATGACCTACCAAGAACCAAAATGAGTCACTACCCATGGTGTTGACCACTTGATTTTTAAAGGCAGAATTGGTACTTTATTTTTGATATCCAAGTGGATCATTTCATGAAATATTCTTGGAGGGCGTATGGCTGAAGAAAAGAATGGAATGGCAAAGGGATTGCTGATTGGGTTTCTCGCCGGGAGTGTTATTGGAGCGATTACTGCGTTACTGTACGCACCGAAGAGTGGAAAAGAATTGCGGTCGGATTTAAAGAAGAAAGCAGACGACATTGCGACCGAGGCTGCAGACTATGTGAAGGCTACTCGCGAAAAGACGCTTGATCTTGTCAATCAAGGGAAAAATCGCTCGGAGCAATTGGTTACGGAAGCAAAAGAAAAAGCCGGACACATCCTCGATGATGCAGAGAAAGTCTTGACGGGGATCCGTGAACGTACGGGTAGCGAAGCGGGTCGCGTTAAATCCGCCTTCCGTGCTGGCATGGATGCTTACAAGAATGATAAGAATCAAAACACCGCATAAATGTCATTCCACTAACTCGCGCGAATCCAGATGGACACACTCCTCGTTATGCAGATTGTGGCACTTGCCGCAGTGACAGGGCTGTGTCTGTTTCTCATCGTTGTCCTTGTGCGAGTTCGAAACTTTCTCATGGTGGTTGAACACGATGTGAAAAAGTTGAGCGCAAGAGCTATTCCCGTTCTAGAAAATCTGGAAGTCATCACAGACAAAGTTAAGAATATTGCCGAGAGTATAGACGGGCAAGTCGACGTCCTGAAGAATGCCATTACTTCCGTCAAAGGAGTTATTGACAACATGGTCGACTTCGAGTGTCGTATTCAAGAACGAATTGAAGAGCCCGTGCTGGAGACAATCGGTACCTTCGCAGCAGTGTTCAACGGGGTGAAAGCTTTTATTGCTCGCCTGCGAGCTTAAGATTTACACGGCGATCAGCCGCTTATACTCACGCATTCTAACAGCAAGACGTCCTACACGCACGTGTTCGGTTTCGTGTTCCGCGGGGGTTGTTGCTGTATCCTCACTACGCTAAGGAGAATCTTCATCTATGAAAGAATACTCAGCAGAAACTATTCGTAATATCGCGCTCGTGGGCCATGGAGGATCTGGGAAAACCTCATTTGCCGAAGCAAGCCTGTTTACATCGGGTGTGACGACACGCTTCGGAAAAGTGGAAGAAGGGAACACCGTCTCCGATTACCATCCCGACGAGGTTGAACGTCAGATTTCCATCAATGCCTCAGTACTCTTTTGCGATTGGAAAGGAACAAAGCTCAACATCATCGATACGCCAGGATACACGGATTTCACCGGTGAGGTAAAGAGTAGTCTCCGTGTTGCCGACACTGCGATCGTTTTCTTGAAAGCGATCGAGGGTGTAGAGGTAGGAACGGAAATCGTGTGGAACTACACGAAGGAATTAAAAAATGCAGTCATCGTTGTCGTTAATAAATTGAACAATGAGAACGCTGATTTTGATAAAGTTGTAAAAACCGCTACGGAGCGCTTCAGTCACGATCTGATTCCTGTACAATTTCCAGTACAGCAAGGACTTGCCTTCGAGTCGATCGTTGATCTCTTGAGAATGAAGCTACTCACATTCACTCGCGATGGCAAAGGGAAATATTCCGAAGGTGATATTCCGGCTGATCTCAAAGCGAAGGCTGAAACGATGCGAGAGCAACTCATCGAGCAGATTGCTCAAACAGACGAAAAGCTCATCGACATCTTTTTCGAAAAAGGAACACTGACCGATCAGGAAATCAAACAAGGACTGAAGCAAGGAATCGCGATGAGAAAAATCTTCCCGCTTCTTTGCACAGCCGGATCCCATAATATTGGTGTTGCATCGTTACTGGATTTTTGCATTGATTACTGTCCAAGCCCGACGGAGGCTCCACCGGCAATCGGAAAGATGCCTGGCTCGAATCACGCAGATCAGAAAGAGGTCACGGTAAGATGCGATCCAAACGGGCAGCCGACACTTTTCGTATTCAAGACGGTTTCGGAACCGCACGTGGGGGAGCTCTCATTTTTCCGCGTCTATTCAGGGGCGGTAACACCCGGGATGGACCTCGTGAATGAATCAAATAATAAAGTCGAGCGTCTTGCCCAGTTATTCATCATGAATGGAAAAGAGCGTAAGGAGGTTGGCAAGATCTTTGCCGGTGATATTGGGGCAGTTGTAAAGCTTAAAGATACCCACACGAACAATACATTGAGCAGCAAGGCATTTCCCGCCATCCTTCCAGCAATTCCATTTCCTCAGCCGGTGATCAGCATGGCGATCGTTGCGAAAGCGAAAGGAGATGAGGACAAGATAGCCACAGGCTTGCACGCGTTGCATGAAGAAGATCCGACGTTCGTGATGATGGTCGATCCGGAATTACACCAAACGGTCATCAGCGGTCAAGGTGAGCTTCATCTTGGCATCATCATTAAGCGGTTGAAGGCAAAGTATGGTGTTGACGTCGAGATGGTTGAGCCAAAGATTCCATACCGTGAGACCATCCGTGGACGTGTGAACGAAGTTGAATACAAACATAAAAAGCAAACCGGTGGGCGTGGTCAGTTCGGTCACGTATGGATCAAGATTGAGCCTCTTTCGCGCGGATCAGGGTTCCAGTTTGAGAACGCGATCGTCGGCGGTGTCGTCCCGGGGCGTTTTGTTCCCGCGGTGGAAAAAGGAATTATCGAAGCGCTTCAGACGGGAGTGATCGCCGGTTATAAGGTTGTTGACGTGAAAGTAACCCTGTTCGACGGATCATATCACGATGTGGATTCGGATGAACACTCCTTCAAGATTGCCGGACGCATGGCATTCAAAAAAGGATTTAAGGAAGCGAAACCGATTCTCCTCGAACCGATCTACGAAATCGAAGTGATTGTACCGGATGAATATATGGGAGACGTCATGGGCGACATTTCGAGCAGGCGAGGGAAAATTCTTGGAATGGATTCCGACGGCTCGCACCAGATCATCAAAGCCCTCGTTCCACTGAAGGAGTTGTTCCGATATTCAACGAACTTGCGGTCAATGACCCAGGGAAGGGGAATTCATAAGCAAAAGTTCGATCATTATGAAGAGATGCCGCGTGAAATTGCCGACAAAATTGTTATCGAACACACCAAGCAAAAAGTCGAGGAGGAGGTCTAAGGGTGTATTCTCACGCAAGATCCCTTCTCCAAAAAATGGTGAGGGGATTTTACTTTAAGCACACTGCCGACAGATTATAGGATCAATGGAACGATTATTCTCTCCCTGGCGCTCGCAATACATTAAAACATTTTCCCAACCCAACACTACAAAGGCAAAGTGCGTTCTGTGTGCAGCGTACAAAGATAAAAAGGACAACGAGCATTTTATTGTAACACGCGGCAAACATTGTTTTGTCATCATGAATCTGTTTCCATATAACAGTGGACATGTCATGATCGTCCCCTACCGTCACGTTCCCTCGCTAACCAATCTCACCGATAAAGAAATGACAGAAGCAATGAAGTTTCTTCAGAAAATGATCAAGGCACTTCAGAAAGTCTCGCACCCTGAGGGGTTCAATATCGGCTCCAACATCGGTAGATCGGCGGGCGCTGGCATCGACCATCACATCCATTTCCACATCGTCCCGCGCTGGAACGGCGACACCAACTTCATGCCTACCCTCGCCGATACGAAAATGATCTCCGAGGATATGAAGGAGACGCTGATGAAGCTGAGGAAGGCGCTGTAACTTACCTGTTACACTCATCAAAGTAATTGGCTATCTTTCTCAGAAAATTTTTCACCAACAATGAACATAGAACTAAGTCATGGGAAAATGTTGGTGAAGCCCAAACTCGTTACAACCTGATGGAACCTCAGCTAAGAAGAGCTGGCTGGTATCACAAAATGTGACACCACTAACGGGAACGTCGACGGACATTATAAGCGAGCCACTGGGGGTGGGAAATGTTTTGTTCGATGTGAGGATGGATACCCGACCAACAAATAACGAATTAAGGTTTGATATCCAAGGCGATTGGCTGCAACGGTCTTTCAAAAATTGGACTGATATTTAACATGAACACCCTTTACCTTGGCGATGCAAGTTCGAGGCCGTCCGAAAAGAAGAGGGTGTCATTCTGGGTATAATGTCCAGAATGTGTTGCTGTTTTAGTGTGGACATAGTGACAAATACCATTGGAAATATGCAAGTCGATGACGATGTGCGAGACCACGATGCTGACGGTAACGTTGTTTGAGT
>JACOSX010000008.1 GCA_016178625.1 Ignavibacteria bacterium | reverse complement strand
TCGATGTCGTTACTGGAACTCGCGCAGCTGAGGAATATCCGGGCGCTCTTGTGTCCCAATGATGAATTAACAAAATTCATATCGTACCAACTGGCAGCGTAGCCTCTGAAACGTTTTACACAGAAAAAAGGACTTGACCAAGGAAAAACATCTTAACATGAGGAGAGAATCGATTGAAAACAGTAGTCCGGGGCGCATCGTATTCTTCCTTCTTACGCTCCTTTATGTTTGCGCATCTTATCAAGCCGTATTCAAACTTGGATCACCACTTCTCAATGTAGCATCCCAATCGACGATCCATTCACCGAAGTCCGATGCTCATGAGCAGTCCTCCAATAATGGAGGAATGCAAAGGCGTCACCATCCGCTGAAATGGCGTGATCCGCTTTCCCACGCGATCAGCTTCCTCGGTTTCTGTAAAAACACTCTCCACGAATACGTTACATACGACCCACACAACGTGGCGTTCTCCCTTGTGGATGTGTACTTTTCTCCCAGCATAGGTAGAGCACCGCCCCTGTATACTCTCCATTGTTTGTAACGAGATGGGCGGTGGTCGTTATATGCCGCCCGCGCTTGGTATTTGAGCCAAGCAATCTCTGATAACTTAATTTCATAACAACATGAATAAGGAGATGTACCATGGGTCAACAACAGCTTCTTCTGATTATCCTCGGCGTCATTATCGTTGGTATCGCGATCGCCGTGGGGATTTCACAATTCAGTGCACACAGCACGCAGGCAAATAAAGACGGTGTCACCTCGAGCTTGGTGAACATCGGAGCTAACGCGTACCAATACCGCATTCGCCCGACCACAATGGGTGGTGGAGGTAATTCGTACAGCGGCTATACAATTCCGTCGAAGATGTCCTCCGATGACAACGGCACGTACACACTGACATCTACATCAGCCACAGACTGCGTACTGAAAGGCACGTCCTCCATTGACGGATCTTGGTCGGCGGACTGTACGGTCGATTCAACTGGAAAAACAACGCTGGCTTACACCGGTTGGTAGAACCGACAAACGAATAAAATAGTATGAGAGGTTAGAGACAGACACCCCAATCAGAAACGGTTGGGGTTTTTGTTTCTCCGCGAATGAAACGCCGGAGACAGAACCTGTTTCAACGAGGCGGTAACATCTCACGTCTCCATTAAAAAAAATTCATTTGATTTCGACATTAACAAAAATTCACTTGACTTCGGTCGCGATTTCGCTACATTACTTAGTAACAATTCACAAGGTCAATGGGCAGTGCTCGCCCACGACGCGTGAAGAGTGCTTGTCCGTTTGATCCGGTCTTCTTTCATGTAGCGAAGGGTGTTTCCCTTCGTTGAAACATAAGGAGAACGCATATGAAAATCACCCCGTTATTTACCGTTCTTGTTGTCCTCGTCTACGGTTGTAACAACCGAGTCGAGCAGTTGGAGTCTCAGAATGCAACGCTCCAAGACAACAACCGCCAGCTTAGCCAAGACCTCGCTGTACGAGACGAGTACGTCGACAAGGTTACTGACGCCATTAACGACGTATACACCAGCATTGAGGAGGTCAAAGCCAGCGAAAGCTCTCTCTTGAAAGAGACCAATAAGCTGGAGTCGGAGAGAAAGCTTACGCATGAGGAGATGCGTGCGAAACTGATCGACAGAATTGACGTCATTCGTGCGACCTTGCGCAATAACCACCAGAGGTTGAAAGACTTGCAGTCGAATCTATCCACTTCCACAAAGCACTATGCCGGCCTGAAGAAGATGGTAGACAATCTCAAGAAGACACTCGAAGAACGAGATCGGTCCATTGCCGACCTCGGCAAGCGCGTGGAAGGATTGCAGCAGGAAGTGAATGAGAAGAGTACGATGATTACGCAAAAAGATTCCGTGATCAACACGCAGTATCAGCAAATCACCACCACCTACTACATTGCGGGCACACGCGACGAGTTGGAGAAGAAAGGCATCATTACGAAGGAAGGTGGATTCCTCTGGGGACTTCTCGGCTCGACGACAACGCTGGCGAGCAGCTTCGATGAAAGATTGTTCAAACCTATCAACAAGACACTCCACAACACGATCCAAGTGGACGGGAAGATCGATGAGGTCTTGCCGAAACGGAGCGAACAGTTCTATCAAAAGGCTGAGCTCAGTAGCAACCAGTCGATGCTGACGATCGCCGAACCTGATCAGTTTTGGAAGGACAAGTACCTGGTCATCATCACGGATCGACCGAACACCAACCTATTTCCGTAAGACATACAACCGCCGCTCCCGTCATCGAATGACTGGCTGGAGCGGCGGAATTGTTTTCCACCATCGAGGCAGAAATTCTATACCGTACCGAGGAGATCTTTCTCCAGTTAGAAGTTGGAGGCTTATCTACGCATCGGGATAGAATTCCGAGTTTTCAAAACTTGGGCTCCTTCTCTAACGCTGCGGAACATTCTCGTCTTCACAACGTAAACTCACTTAAAAACTTTACGGCAATCACACCACTATGAAAGCAAATCTAATTGTGAATTAGCTGATCTCGTGTAGGACGCAGTAGTTGGAGAGACATCTATAACAAGGAGTGTGGCATAATGAGAATCATAAAACGGATATTGATGTTCATCGCCGGGCTGCTGGTGATTCTCCAGTTCATCCGACCGGCAAAGAATATTTTACGGAGCGACTCGCAGCACGACATCACCAAACAATTTCGTCCACCACCGGAGATAGAAAGTATTTTGAGGACATCGTGCTACGATTGCCATAGTGACTCGACGCGATATCCATGGTATGCCGAAGTGCAGCCTGTCGGATGGTGGCTTAATAATCATATTCATGATGCGAAACAAGAGCTAAATTTTTCTGAGTTTGCCAGCTATCGACTTCGGCGACAGTACCGCAAGTTGGAAGAGATGATTAAGCAGGTGAATGAGGGGGAAATGCCGCTTCCTTCGTACCTCATCATTCACACAGATGCTAGACTCTCTCAGCAAGAGAAGGATCAGTTTGTCGCTTGGGTAAACGCTATGAGGGATACGATGAAGACGAGTAATCCCGTGGACAGTTTAATGAGAAGACAATAATTAGCGCTCAGCACTTCAGGTAAACCCTCCGACTTCTGTCCATGTGAATTCTCAGAAAGAAGTCGGTGGGTTGAGCGATAATTTCTTAATGGTTTGCTTAAATAGTTTCTCCATCTTCGCTCACGATTCTTTGGGGGCGCTTCGCGTTGAAGATTGCCGGCTGAGGAACACCGATTGCGAATCAGCTTCTACACCGCACGTCCAATGCTGCTGATTTCTTTTCTGCGAAAAAGATTATTATATTTAGATCCCGTTGGTCCCGAAAGTACACGGTTAAGATATCATGCCCTACCCTTAGGAAGAGCGTCTTCCGTTTTTCCAGAGGAAAATGAATGCGGGACAAAGGGAATTATTTTTTTGTTAAATCATAACCGTTTCAATAACCAGAGGAGTATCTTGATGCGACATTTACTTACCGTATTTGCATTTCTTGTGTTGTTGAACACGACATCCTGCACGCCGCCAATTGTGCAACACCGTGCCGCCATCGCCGATTCGGTGAGAGCAGAATTTCTTCACGCCTGGAATGGATACAAACAGTACGCATGGGGGCACGATGCGCTGAAGCCTACAAGCAAAAAGCCGCGCGATTGGTACGGTACATCGCTATGCATGACTCCCGTCGATGCTTACGACGTGATGATCCTTATGGGACTTTCGAAAGAAGCTGCTGAAGCGAAGCAACTCATCTTTGATAGTCTTTCGTTCAACAAGAATATTGAAGTCCAGAGTTTCGAAATTACAATCCGTCTCTTAGGAGGACTCCTCTCCGCATATCAATTGGATGGAGACAAACGCTTCCTCACACTGGCTGATGATCTGGGAAAACGACTTCTGCCGGTCTTCAATTCCCCCACGGGGATGCCATATCGGTACGTTCATCTTCAAACCGGAAAGACGCGCGATTCACTGAACAATCCTGCCGAGATCGGGACGGCGCTTCTCGAGTTCGGAACGTTGAGCAAGCTCACCGGCAATCCGATCTACTACGAGAAGGCAAAGAACGCCCTTGTGCAGCTTTACAACCGCCGTTCGAAGATAGGGCTTGTCGGTTCGGTGATTAACGTTGAGACGGGATAGTGGGTAGACAAAGAAAGCCACATCGGCGGAGGGATCGATTCCTACTATGAGTATCTCATCAAAGCGTGGCTGCTCTTCGGTGATAAAGATTGCAAGACAATGTGGGATGAGAGCATAAAAGCGGTCAACACATATGTTGCCGATACGAAACGGGGCGAATTGTGGTATGGTGAGGTTAATATGGAAACCGGGAAGCGCACTGGGACATACTTCGGCTCGCTCGAAGCATTCTTCCCGGCGGTTCTATGCCTTGGGGGAGATGTCGATAGAGCGGCTCGACTGGAGGAATCGTGCCTCAAGATGTGGAATCTTTACGGAATTGAGCCGGAGGAAATCGATTACGATTCGATGAAGGTCGCGTACAAGGGATACTATTTGAGACCTGAGATCATTGAATCCGCCTATTATCTTCATCACTTCACAGGCGATGCAAAATATCTCTCTATGGGAGAAACATTCTTTCAAAGCATCGTGAAGTACTGTAGAGCAGATGCCGGTTATGCAAACTTGAAAGATGTTACGACGAAGGAACAAGGCGACAGTATGGAAAGCTTCTTCTTTGCCGAAACGTTGAAGTATCTTTATTTGCTCTTCGCACCGGATGAAACGCTTCCCTTCAATCAAGTAATTTTTGCAACGGAAGCTCACCCTCTTCGGAAGACATGGTAGTCCTCCATTGCAAAGAGAAAAACCGTACAGAGATTTGAAGGAATCGAGATAGAGATTATAGTAAATGAGGCTTCCTCGGGACCGAGGGAGCTTTTTTTCCCTCCCGCCGCCCCTTGAGCACCGCCGAAGTGTCATGCTCTCGGTGATTCAACTCTGCCTCTGTAAATCTTATTGATAATATATTTCACGGTTCGTCGAAGAAACTTACCGGGACTCCATTTTGTCGCACTACGTACTTATCGTTCGAATAAAGAACAAATCTCTGTAAGGGACTCCAAAAATCAAGATTCATTCTTACCCATTTTTTGCACTGACAGCCTCTTCCTATTTACCAGAACGTTGATTCTAACTCTCCGACTGAATAAAAGATATCCTGGATATTGACTTTGAGAATTAAAATAGCTACAATCTACCGTTCCTTCTGTTAGTGAATCCTATCCACGTGGTTAAGCAGCATCGGGAGTTCGTCATTTGTACAAGACATTTACACTCCGGATCAAGAACCAAAGAGGTAGCGTGCACGGTCTTAACGCATTAAGAACGTGATTTCATTTTTATGGACTTTGTTTTGAATATTCAGGAACGTCCGTGCTGTATCTCATCGATCGATCAATGCTCGCAATAAGACTCTAGTTCCTTCGGGAAAAGGCCTAGGGACCTAAGTAGGCGCGACTCTTTCTCAAACTTTTCACACGAAAACAATCGCTGTTTCTCATCGCTTGAAGGATTCTTCAAGGCACGATCAGCGCGCGTTGGAATCTAATATTTCGTTCGGGAGATTTCCATGAAAAAGCTTCTGCTAACGTGTTTTCTCTTCTTGGGAGGTTCAGGTATCTTCACCTCTCATTTGTTCTCTCAAGGATGGGTTTCGCAGGTGAGCGGTGTGTCGAGCGCTCTCCACGGAGTCTATTTTACTGATAATAATACTGGAACAGTTGTAGGAAGCGGCGGAACAATTCTTCGTACTACAAATGGCGGCACAACCTGGACGAACCAGGTCAGTGGAACGTCGAACAATTTTGACGGTATCTTTTTCAGAACACCGAGTTCGGCGACAGCGGTTGGTTCGAGCGGTACCATTAGACAGACTACAAATAGCGGGACAACATGGACAAGTCAATCCAGTGGAACAACCGCGAACCTTAATGAGGTGTTTTTCACCGACGCAACCACCGGTACCATCGTTGGTGCCAGTGGAACAATCCTGCATACCACAAATGGAGGTGTGAACTGGATTCCGCAGACGAGTGGAACATCCAACAATTTGAATGCTGTGTTCTTCACAAGCGCAACCTCCGGCATTGCCGTTGGAAGTGGCGGGGTTATCCTTCGAACGACAAATGGAGGATCGACATGGGTAAGTCAATCGAGTGGAACTTCAAGTAATCTGAATGACGTCTACTTTGCCGATGCAAACAATGGGACTTCGGTTGGTAGTAGTGGTCTGATCATCCATACAACCAATGGGGGGATAAACTGGTCGACACAAACCAGTGGGACCAGTGAAGCACTGCACGGAGTACACTTTACGAGCTCAAACAAGGGTACTGTTGTAGGTGATGATGGGAAGATTCTCCACACGACCAGCGGTGGCACTACCTGGACGAGTCAGGTAAGCGGTACAGAGAATGCCCTCTTCGCTGTTTTCTTCTCGGATGAACACACGGGGACAGCAGTCGGAGCGAGTGGAAAAATTCTTCGCACAACGACTGGTGGTGTCACCTGTCCGGTAATAACCGTAAACCCTGCGACGCTGCCGAGTGGTACGGTCTTTTCTTCCTATAGTGAAACAATCACTGCGAGCGGCGGTGTTGCGCCGTATAGCATTGCTATCACTGTCGGTTTACTTCCTCCGGGGTTGACGCTCTCGTCGTCGGGAAGTCTTTCCGGGACAGCAACGGCTGCCGGCACATATACATTCACCGTGACTGCGACCGATGATAACAATTGTCAGGGAAACCGTAGTTATACGTTAACGATCGACTGTCCGACAATAACCGTCAGTCCAACATCGCTGCCGAATGGGAGGGTCAACGGGGCGTACAGTGAATTGCTTGCGGCAAGTGGGGGTAACTCACCCTACAGTTTCGCTGTAACCGCAGGATCTCTCCCCGCGGGATTGAGTCTTTCTTCTTCGGGATCACTGTTTGGAACGCCGACAGCCGCAGGTAGTTTTACTTTCACGGTGACGGCGACTGATATTCAAAGCTGTCCGGGTACCAGAATGTACGTTCTTGCAATTACTCTTGCTTTGAATCCTGCAACACTCCCCAACGGAACGGTGGGTTCATCATACAGTCAAACCATCAATGCTACGGGAGGAACGGCACCCTATAGCTTCGCACTCTCGTCAGGTTCATTGCCGCCGGGCTTAACACTTTCCACCAGTGGCGCGATCAGTGGCGCACCGACCACTGTTGGAACCTTCACGTTTGTTGCCACAGCGACAGATGCTGTCGGGAACACAGGCGACCAAAGTTATACGATCACCATTGATTGTCCAGCGATCTCGATTAATCCCACATCATTACCGAGCGGTATCGTTGGAGCGGCATACAGCCAGTCAGTGAGTGGAGCTGGAGGAACTGCACCCTACAGCTTTGCCTTATCCTCAGGGGCACTGCCGAATGGCATCACGCTTTCATCGAGTGGACTTTTGTCAGGAACGCCTACAACAGTTGGGGGCTTCGCGTTTGCGATTACCGCAACCGATGTCCAAGGGTGTACGAAGAGTCAGAGTTACTCAATAACTATTAACTGCCCAACGATATCGTTGAGTCCGTCAACACCGCCACATGGAACAGTCGGGACATCATACAGTGAAACAATAAGTGCGAGTGGAGGAACGGCACCATACGCATTCGTTGTCACTTCAGGATCGCTTCCGCCTGGTCTTTCGCTCTCCTCATCTGGTATACTATCAGGCACACCCGTGGCTGTGGGCATCTCTACCTTCACGATTACGGCTACCGATGCTCAAGGCTGTACCGGAAGCAAGAGCTATACGCTGACGATCAATTGTCCGGCTATCACTGTTAGTCCATCCACATTACCGAATGGAACAGTTGCGGTCGCTTACAGTCAAACGATAAGCGCAAGTGGAGGAACAGCGCCGTATTCTTTTGCCGTATCATCTGATCTTCTTCCAACAGGCCTCTCGCTCTCTGCCAGTGGAGTACTTTCGGGAACACCTACTGTCATTGGATCTTACACATTCACAATCACGGTAACGGATGCACAAGGATGTACGGGCAATCGTGGATATATAATCACGATAAATTGTCCGGCGATTTCGCTAAACCCGGCATCCCTTCCAAACGGAACTGTCGGTGCATCCTACAATCAAACAGTTAGTGCGACTGGAGGAACTGCATCATACTCATTCTCGGTGAGCAGTGGGGCGTTACCGGTTGGTCTTACACTTTCTTCGGGCGGTGTTTTGTCAGGTATACCCACGACGGTGGGAGCGTATTCATTCACAATTACTGCAACGGATGCACAAGGATGTACAGGCAATCGGAGTTATTCTGTTACGATAGACTGTCCAACAATTACGATAAGTCCATCGTCGCTCCCAGACGGAGTAGCAGGCTCAGCCTACAATAAAACAATTTCTGGCAGTGGAGGCACAGCTCCTTACAGCTTTATCGTCTCATCGGGTACACTACCGAGTGGACTTTCATTATCAGCTGGAGGAGTGCTATCAGGCACTCCAATAGAACCCGGTAGTTTTTCCTTTGTCATCACTGCTACTGATGCACAAGGTTGTACTGGAACACGAAATTATACCTTGACGATTAACTGTCCCGCCATTTTGTTGAATCCGTCGTCGCTCCTAAATGGGACGGTTGGATCGGCATACAGCGAAACGATTTCGGGAGCGGGGGGATCTGCACCCTATACGTTTGCTCTTACAAATGGCACTCTTCCGAACGGACTCTCACTTGACGCCAGCGGAGCGCTTTCGGGGACTCCGACAGTTTCGGGTGTTTTCTCCTTCACGGTGACTGGAACGGATGCTCACGGCTGTTCAGGGAATCGAAATTATACCCTGACGATTAATTGCCCCAGCGTAACACTCTCCTCGCTCCCGAATGGGACCGTTGGTAGCGCGTATAGCCAAACAATCTCCGCGACTAATGGCACGCCGCCTTTTACGTTCTCCGTTACGAGCGGTACAGTGCCGACGGGGTTGTCTTTGTCGTCTTCAGGTGTACTCTCGGGAACACCAACGGTAGCTGGCAGCTTCACGTTCACGGTGACAGGTACGGATGCCCATGATTGTACTGGCAGCCAAAGCTATACGCTCACAATGAGTTGTCCAACAATAACATTATCATCCCTTCCGAATGGTACTGTTGGCTCTGCGTACAATCAAACAATTTTCGCGAGTGGAGGTACCGCTTCATATTCGTTTGTGAAAACAGCAGGAACGTTACCTGCAGGGCTCTCGCTCTCGAGTTCGGGTGTACTCTCCGGTACATCGACAGCCGCAGGAAGTTACGCATTCACCGTTCAAGCTACTGATCTTCACGGTTGCAGTGGAAGTCAGAGTTATGCACTGACCATGAGTTGTCCATCTATAACAATTTCTCCGAATTCATTGCCGAATGGAATAGTGAGCATCCCTTACAATCAAACAATTTCTGCAAGCGGAGGGATAACTCCGTACACGTTTACCGTGACTTCGGGTTCTCTTCCGAACGGGTTGACATTATCTTCCTCCGGCATACTCTCCGGCGCCCCCGCCTTGAACGGAGTTTACAGTTTCTCGATTACTGCAACCGATAACTATACCTGCACTGAAACCCAAGCGTATACCGTGAACGTCAACAATTGCCCAACGATTGCACTCGCACCAAACACCCTGCCGAATGGACTTCAGGGAACTCCTTACTCTCAGACAATAACAGCGAGTGGAGGTGCCAGTCCCTATTCGTTTGCCGTAACATCTGGTGTGTTACCCAGCGGTTTCTCACTTTCGAGTGGAGGTGTTCTATCAGGAACATCATCAGCTTCAGGTAGTTTCACATTTACCATCAGAGCGACAGATAATATTGGATGCACGGGAAGTCAAAGTTACACGCTGACGATCTGCGCGACGATTACTCTTTCATCTCTCACGGACGGGATCGTGGGAACAGTGTACAGTCAAACCATTACCGCAAGTGGGGGAACAGCGCCGTACAGTTTTGTGAAGGCATCGGGCACGTTGCCGAGTGGATTGTCACTTTCGAGTTCAGGCGTCTTATCCGGAACGCCAACCACTCCTGGTAGCTTCACGTTTGCTATTGAGGCAACGGACGTTAATGGCTGCAACGGGACACAGAGTTACACCGTGACAATGAACTGTCCCGCGATCACTCTTGCTCCGTCTACATTGCCGAATGGCACTGGTGGATCTTCGTATAGTCAGACAATCGTTGCAAGCGGAGGGACGTCGCCTTATGCGTTTACACTTTCTGCGGGATCATTACCAACAGGATTGAGTCTGACATCAGGGGGGCTAATTTCTGGAACACCGACCCCGGTGGGAAGTTACAGTTTTACGATCACCGCGACTGATCTTCAGGGATGTACAGGCGCGAAGTCATACACAGTAGCGATTAATTGTCCGACGATTAACGTAAGTCCTGCAACGTTGCCAAATGGCACCGTAGGTATGTCCTATAGCCAAACGGTGAACGCGAGCGGTGGCACTTCACCCTATTCCTTTGCAGTCACTGGCGGGACAATATCGAGTGGACTTACACTTTCTTCTTTGGGGGTTCTCTCCGGAGTTCCGATTTCAGCTGGCACGTTCACATTCACCATAACAGCAACTGATGCTCAAGGATGTACAGGAAGTCAGAGCTATGAAGTGAGTATGAGCTGTCCAACAATTACGATTTCTCCATCATCTCTACCAGGCGGAATCGTAGGAACATCTTATAACCAAACGCTGAGCGCCAGCGGTGGGACAACTCCCTACACCTTTGCTATGACATCAGGTACAATACCGCTTGGATTGACGTTATCTTCCGGCGGGGTGCTTTCAGGCACACCCTCAACGATTGGAAGTTACACATTTACTGTGACTGCGACTGATAACCACGGGTGTACGGGAAATCAAAATTACTCCATCACGATTAATTGCCCAGTATTAACTCTCTCACCATCAACGCTACCCAATGGAACTGTTGGATCTGCCTATAGCCAAAACCTGAGCGCAGCTGGAGGAACAACGCCATACAGTTTCACAGTGAGTAGTGGATCTCTACCTCCCGGCCTTTCACTGTCAGCGGCGGGTGAGCTTTCAGGAACACCTACAACGGTCGGCAGTTCTGTCTTCACCATCACAGGAACAGATGCTCAAGGGTGTACGGGTAGTCACAGTTACACGATCAGCATAAGCTGCCCTGCGATCAGCTTAAATCCACCGTCTCTGCCAAACAGTACTGTCGGTGCGCCTTATAATCAGACAGTGACGGCAGCCGGGGGAGTGTCACCATATAGTTTCGCAGTAACATCTGGGACCCTTCCCGGTGGATTAACACTTTCACTGGCGGGTGTGATATCGGGAACTCCAGATGCATCTGGCACTTTCACCTTCACGATAAGCGCGACCGACGGACAAGGATGCATCGGCACCAAAAGCTATTCACTGACGAGTAATTGTCCAACGGTAATAATCAGTCCATCAACACTGCCTAATAGCACGGTCGGCGCAACGTACAGCCAAACCCTTATAGGCAATGGTGGAACACCACCATACGGTTTTGCAGTGACGCAGAATATATTGCCACCAGGTCTTTCACTCTCTTCTGCTGGATTAATCAGCGGAACTCCCACATCCGGTGGGACATATCCCTTTACAGTGACGACCACAGATGTGCACGGATGTTCCGGGAGTCAATCATTTACAATCTTCATCAGCGTGATTCCTGTATTCTCGGTATCACCAACGAACGTGTTCTTTGGTAATATCACCATGAACTCAACCAAACAAGATAGCGTCGCTGTAACAAATACAGGTACAGGGACATTGACGATCAACTCCGTATCTTCTAACGATGGCCAATTCGTTGTCAGTCCGATTAGTGGGACCATTCCACCGGCTGGGAACAAGAAGTTTTATATAGCGTTCACTCCCGGCACGTCCGGACCGAAGACGGGTATAATAACCTTCACTCATAATGCCGCTGGATCTCCTTCAACGGTGAATGTAAATGGAACGGGGGTCATCCCCGGCTTTCTTATCAAACAGACTCTTGCATTTGGTAATGTCGTTGTTGGATCAAGCAAGAAAGACAGTGTGACAATTACAAATCCAGGCAATATAACATTAAACGTATTCTCGGCTATATCAGATAATGCACATTTTAGTGTAGAGCCAAATGGTGGAAGCATCCTACCGCTAAATAGCAAAAAGTTCTGCGTGATCTTTCACCCTGGGTCAACCGGATTTAAAACCGGCAACATTGTCTTCTTGCATGATGCCTTTGGATCCCCTGATTCCATAGCGGTGAATGGAACCGGAGTGGCGCCTATCTTTTCGATTGCACCGGCGAGCTTGGCGTTTGGCAGTGTCCCTATAAATTCATCGCAGAGTGAAACTCTGATGGTGACGAACTCGGGAACATCGGCGCTCACAATTCGCCTACTGCAATCTACCAACCCTCGCTTCACAATCCTTCCCGGAAGTGGTAGCATCGCACCCTCTGGGTTGAGAAAATTTTATGTGACATACACTCCTACAACACTCGGCTCCGATACGGGACATATCATCTTCACTCACGATGCTCAAGATTCTCTGGCAAGCATACCCGTTGGCGGAACAGGGACGACAAAAGTAACGCTCCTGAAACTGAAGGATAGCGACGGTGATGTCAATACCATGTTTGATCAAGTACCGATGCGCTGGCGCCTGGCGTTGTATCGAACCTCCGTGAGCCCGGCGAACCTCGTTGCTGAGGCGGATACGAACGATTTAAGTGTAACGCTTTCGCAAGAGGGGATATATATCGCTTGTGAATCCGATGGTGGTCCAGGGTGGATCCGGATCAACGGAAATCAATCTCGATATGATACGTTGTCACTTGGTACTCTTTCCACGATCGTCGACACCTTTATCAACTTTAGAAAGAACACAATAGTTGTCAGCAAGTTTGAAGACACCGATGGAAATTTCTATACGACCGCAGATCGTGTGCCGAAGAATTGGTATTTGGAGATTCGGCAGAATTCCGTCAGCGGTCCGGTAATCGCATCGTCAAATTCCACGTCCGTTACTGCGACGGGTCTCGGTGATGGGGTATATTATGTGATTGAGGCAGACAGCTCAGGATGGGTGAACTTGGGGTACCTTGTCAACAACGTGCTCACCGCTGGTACATCGCGAGTGGTGATCATCACTCTGACGAATGGACAGAGCGCATCAGTAGACTTTATCAATGCTCCTCCTGTGTATAGCCAGACGTTCAGAAGCTTCACGCCGGATGGAGTCGCGGAAAAGAAAGCGATCAAGAAAAAACCGACTGCGTCGCGCTTCTGTGCACTGTTTATCAATAATACCGGTACAGCAGTCAATGGATTGACAATTGCGATTAAGGCAAGTTCGTCAATCGCTGTCGTTCGAACGATCGAAAGTAGTCGACCGTTTCCAAATGCCTCCTCGTTTGATGGACGAGTGTGGAACTTCGGAGGCGCGAGTGTCAACACCGGTGACACAGTTATCATCTGTGGAGTTGGCAATAAGCCGAAGCCTGTTAGTATAGATCATTGGAACTGGATCATCAATGGGGTTCCACAGGTGAGCCAGAGAAGCTTCACTCCATCAAACCAACAGTTGCTGCTGCCTATGCCGAACTTTGCAAATCTGCGCGATGAGGTGTTTATCCAGGGTGGTTTCGGTTCGGAAGGAATGGTGCTTGGAATTGCCAAGCCCGAAAGCCTCAAACACTATGGATGGGTCAGGATCCGTAAGAGCAAAGATCTCTTGCGTTCCCTTGTCGATCGTTCCGGATATCATAACAAGCCGCCTCATGGCTTTGATTTCTTCACAGGAGGCAAACCGCTTCTGCGCGAGCAAAAAACGCTTTCTCCCACAAAACACAACAATCAGCTTTTCGCTGACATGGCAGCGCTTCGCTTCGGGATTGTTGTAAGTGCGATGGGCAAAACACCCCCGGGCTTCGGTGAATTGATCTATGATGATAGTTCCGGCAACTCGCTGAATGGCATGATGGTCAAACAGATTGCCCATTATGGAGATTCATTACTCATGGGATACTATCAGGGCACAACACATACATTTGCAAGTTCAGTAGAGTACCTGAATCTCGATGCGACGATTCAGAATATCAACAGCGCGTTCAGCGGACCGATCGACACATCGGGCTTCGCCTTCAAATTAGTCTTGAAAGGAACACGTCGCCTTATTGATGTTCTCTATCTTCATGCAAATCCGAATGTTGTCCCGGAAAGAATTTCTCCGACTGCAGTAGAGATCTTGGAAGAAACGCCTCTGCAGTATCAACTCTTTCAAAATTATCCCAATCCTTTTAATCCAACGACAACAATTGCATTTGATCTCGTGAGCCCTTCCATTGTCACCTTGAAGGTTTACAACGTTCTGGGTCAGGAGGTCGCGGCATTGTTAGAACAGGTATCGTTGGAAGACGGTTCTCATGAAGTGGAATTCAATGCCCAACACCTTGCAACAGGAGTCTACTTCTACCGGATCACAGCACAACGAATTGCTGAAGAAGACGAGAGCGGCGACAGTCAGACCGAGGAATTCGTTAGTGTGAAAAAAATGGTGCTGGTGAAGTAGTATGGAAACGGCTGAAAGTCAAGTAGTATTTTTTAAAAAATAAAATGTCGAGAGGAGACCGCATGTCGACGATGATCAGACTAGTATTCGCGGGTTATCCCGCAAGGCGGG
>JACOSX010000018.1 GCA_016178625.1 Ignavibacteria bacterium | reverse complement strand
AGCCGGCAGAGCCTGGACGCCGAGCAGAAAAAGCTGGCCGCGGCCTTTGCTTCGCCTTCTCCGGTTCGCATTTTAACGCCGGCTTTCTTCAACAATTCTGTCGGAAGCTCGCCTCCGGCAAAGATGAAGACGAAGTCGTTGGGGATTTCGGATTTGGTGCGATCTTCAAGAATCAACGATATGCTCTGAGGTTTGATTGCCTCGACATTCGAGTTGAACATGACATTTATTTTTTTTGAGTTGATGAGCTCGTTGATTCGTTGCTCATTCTTTTCTTTCAGCCGAACGAACGCTTCTCTCCGGTAGCTTATTGTGATCGTATTACCTGTCTGGGAGGCAAGTCCAATGGCCGCTTCGATGGCACTATCGCCGCCGCCAACAATGAGGACATGCTTGTGGTGATAGCCTTTTGCATCAATAAGTTGATAAGCTACTTTTGGCTGATCTTCCCCCGGAACGCCGAGTTTTCTGGGGCTTCCACGCCGCCCGATAGCGAGGAGAACGTTCGCCGCAGTCCATTCTTTGCCATTGGCTTTCGCAAGAAAGCCGCCGGGAATTTTGCTGAGAGCTTCAACCTTCATATTGGTCATGATGTGTAGCTTGAACTCGGTCACGATCGCTTGCCACATCTCTAGTAACTCTTCCTTTGTGATTTCAGAAACCTTCACTGTCCCGTGAAGCGGAAGTTCTACCGGCGATGTGAGGACAAGCTTTTGTCGCGGATAGTGGAAAATAGTTCCTCCGATGGAATCCTGTTCGAGGACCACGTACCGCAGCTTTTTTGCTTGTGATGCAAGCGCCGCCGTGAGCCCGGCTGGGCCTGCACCTACAACCAGAACATCATATTGTAAATCAGTTTTTTTACCTTTTGCGACAATGTTATTGATAGCTTTAATGCTTTGCGCAACGGCATTCTTGATGAGGCCAATCCCGCCTAATTCACCGACAACGTAGAGACCCTCGATGTTTGTCTGATGCACGTCATCATAGTAGGGGATCTCCATTCCCTGTTTTGGTGTTCCAAAGCTGAGTGTTATGGCGCCGACCGGACAAACTTCGGCGCAGAGGGAATGACCGACACATTTTAAGCCGCTGAGGATAGCTGCCCGCCCATAGACGATGCCCAGCACGTTTTCCGGACAAACCTTGACGCAACTGGCACAGCCGATACATGAAGATACATCAATTTGCGGGTGAAGCGTAACCGGAGTCAGCACGCCCACTTTGGACATTTTATGAAACTTTTCCTCAGACTCCCGCCTGTGTTTGGCAACGCGAATCCAATAAGGAACCGCAAGAATGCCGAGGAGCACAAAGAAAATCATATATGTAGAGAGGGACTCCATTAGAATCTCCAACTCAGTTCTGTAAAGACTGCATTCATCGCAGAACCATAACCGCGCAATGCATCAACGGTTACAATCAAGGATAGTTGGCGGGTCAGGAGAGCAGCGAAATCTACCCCATATGACTGGCTAATATTGCTTTGCGTGAATTGCAAGGTAGTATATCTCGATTGCTGGTATCGTATAGTACAGTCCAATCCGGAGAAATTTTTCTGCAGATGGATACCATATCCCTGTGCGGTTGTGAAGCCGTTGGCGGTCAACGTATACGTTCCCCTCACCATGGCGCCGGTCGAAAGGAAATCCGTCCAGTATAACGATGAATAGTTCGTATAATCCTTACCAAATCCTTCATCTGATGTTCGCGGTGTAAATGAATTATAAAGTCCTAACCCGTTTCCGAACGTAGCATTGAGACTAAAAGTCGCTCCCGATCGCGGTTTGTGGTCGAGCAACGAGTCTGCAACAGATTGTACGGTAGAAAATGGATAAACCGGCTGAGATGCATCCGCGCCAATGCCAAGGGTGAGAAAATCAAACAGCCTATAATTAACCATCAAAAATGCGGAGGAGATAAATGGAGAGACTTCCAGACGGTCTCCGTTCTTTGCACGAATATCAACGTCGCCATACGCATAGACCGAAAGCCCGTTGGTCGAATATGCACTGAGTCCGATTGAGACTGCCTCGCGATCAAGCTGTGAAGAAACATACGTTCTTGCGTAGGCTCCAGTGACGGTGAGATCGTAGAACCCGTGACCTTGATACCGGGCAAACAATGACATTTTTTTTGTGTCGGTTGAAGTCCCCTGTAAGGTGAGGCTTGGTTGAAATCCCACCGAACCTCCGGCCGTAAAATTGCCGAAGCGACGCGCGATACTTATACCGTCTATGGAACCAATAGAAGGGGAGTAGAGCGGCAGAATCCTTCCCACCGTCACGACATTGAACTGATCGTCATATTCAAGTGATAAGCGATAGATTCTGGATTCGTTTGAGGAGTTTCCTGAGAACGGGCTCATTCCGCCGCGCGAAACGGAACGCAAGTTGCCGTAAACTTCCATCGTGAGAGGTATGCCTCTGGCGTTTGCCCTCAAACTCAAAATCATACCGGGCTGATTCAAGTTGTAGTCGCTGTTGTCGAATTGTGCGGTGTAGTACTGGAGGCTCATTCGTCCTTGCACCGAAATAAGCGGGCTCTCTACAGGCTTTGAGACTCGTACCACTAACGTTTCAGCCTTCTGGACGGCTACGGTATCAACCGGAGGAGCCGCAACTGCAATTTTGACTTCTTCCTGCCGCCGTATTAGCCCGACTACGTTGTCACCAACAACAACTTCTCTTTTCGAACTGAGAACCGTACAAGCAGACGACTTTGAGCTTACGGCGAAAACCTTCAACGCGGCTAGTGTGTCTTTTCCCACAACAACATAGAGTAACGTGGAATCGCGCAGCTCATTCACCCGACCGACGGATACATACACCGTCCCCGAAGAAATATAAGCGACCTTGCCGGTTACAGATAGTTCTTGCGCCCGGGCAATAAAACAAAGAAAAAATAATATGGACCACCTTCTCATGAAAAATTAAACCCTCTTATGGCAATTGTAGCAAGATGTTGGCGTATAGACGTATCCGTTCACGCCGCGGTGTTTGCCATCTGTGTTGCTCTGACTGTGTTCATGGCAAGAGATACACGTAAAGTCCGCATACGATGACGGGTTAGCATGGCATTGGCTACACTGGCTCCACTTGCCGCGATGTTCGCCGGAATAGATTCTGAAGTACTGGGTATCATGGTCAAACGTTGAAGGCGTCCAAGCCGTCGTTGTGTGGCATATCTGACATTGATGGCTGAAGTTCGGAACCACATGGTTCGGATTCGTCGGGCGTTGATAATCTGTCTGATGGCATTGATAACAATCATTATATGTCAGCTGGTAGTTGCTATTGACATGGCATGATTGACAGGTGGTTGTGGTGTGTTTTCCCGTCAAGGCAAACTTTGTCGTGTTATGATCGAACGAAGCGGGTTTCCAGGCTGTCGTTGTGTGGCATTGAGTGCAATTCTGGGAGAACCCACCCGCCTGATGGCTCGGATTAGTCGTATTGGTGAAATCCGTCTGATGACACTGGTAGCAATTGGTATATGTTAACTGGTAGTTACCATTGGTATGGCACGATTGGCACGAGACTGTAGTGTGTTTCCCTGTCAGTGCGAACTTTGTAGTGCTATGGTCAAACGATGCGGGTTTCCACGCTGTCGTTGTGTGGCACTGAGTGCAATTTTGCGAGAACCCACCTGCCTGATGGCTCGGATTAGTCGCATTGGTGAAATCCGTCTGATGGCACTGGTAGCAATTGGTATATGTTAACTGGTAATTGCTATTGACGTGGCACGATTGGCACGAGACTGTGGTGTGTTTGCCCGTCAGTGCGAACTTTGTCGTGCTATGATCGAACGAAGCGGGTTTCCACGCTGTCGTTGTGTGGCACTGAGTGCAATTCTGCGAGAACCCACCTGCCTGGTGGCTCGGGTTAGTCGTATTAGTGAAATCTGTCTGATGACACTGGTAACAATTGGTATATGTTAGCTGGTAGTTACCATTGGTATGGCACGATTGGCACGAGACTGTGGTGTGTTTGCCCGTCAGCGCGAACTTTGTCGTGCTATGGTCAAACGAAGCAGGTTTCCATACCGTCGTTGTATGACATGTCTGGCATTGATGGCTGAAGTTTGCAGTTATATGATTCGGATTCGTCGGCCGTTGGAAATCTGCCTGGTGACATTGGTAACAATCGGTAAATGTCAACTGGTAGTTGCCATTGGTGTGACAGGATTGGCATGTGGTCGTGCTATGTTTTCCCGTCAACGCAAACTTTGTGGCGTTATGATCGAACGATGCAGGTTTCCATGTCGTCGTTGTATGGCATTGAGTGCAATTTTGAGAGAACCCACCTGCCTGATGGCTTGGGTTGGTCGTATTGGCGAAATCTGTCCGGTGGCAATCAATACAGTTTGTCTGCATTCCGGTGTACTGATTGTTGGTGTGGCAATCTTTGCACGCCACAGCGCGATGCGCCCCCGTAAGAGGGAATTTAGTGTTGTCATGAGAGAATGTCGAAGGCCGCCATGCCATAGTGGTATGACACGTTACGCAGGCAGTTGGAAACTTCGCGGCAGCATGGTTTGGATTAACCGTTGCCTGGTAAACCGATTGGTGACATGTAAAACACTCCAGGGGGGTGCCTTTGAACGTAGAAGACTTATGGCACATCGTGCATGATGTGGAAACGTGCGCTCCGGTCAGCGGGAACTTTGTAAGCATGTGGTCAAAGTTCGATCCCCACTCGAATGCGTTTGCCTTATGGCATTGCACGCAATCTTTCGAAAATCCTGCTGAGGCGTGACTCGGTTTAGCAGTTTTCTCAAAGTCACTGCGGTGGCAACCGATACAGGCAATGGGGGTTCCGACAAAGCGGCGACTCGTTGCGCCGGCGTGGCAATCCTGGCAACTCAATGTCGCGTGCCTACCAAGGAGCGGGAATCTTGTCAACTGATGTCGCTGAATCATGTCGTTAATTTTCCACGATTGCTGCGCATGACATCGTGTGCAGTTTGCTCCAAGCTCGGATTTGTGAACATCGAGATGGCATGTTGTGCACGATGACTTTGCGCCGGCGAATTTTAGATCCTTGTGGCAGCTTGCGCACTGCACGGTTTTGTGCTGTCCCTCCAGCGCAAAGCCCGTTGCTGCATGGTCAAAGGAAGCATCGCTCCGCATCTTCCACGAATCCGTCGAGTGGCAGGTTTCGCAAGACCACCGGAGCGTTCCGTGCGGAGATGTTTGAGCAATAGCCGTCTGCATCGCGGCGAGGAACAAAGCGATGAACAACGAAGGTCGAATTTTCATTTTCCCTCCTTATGACATGATTCACACTTTAACGAAAGAGGCTTATACCGTACAATTTTTTTGGCCCCAATGGGTTCTTCTTTGTGACAATTGCGACACGCAACATTTTTATGAGCGCCTGTCAATCGAAACGCGCTCTGGCCATCGTGATTGAATACCAAAGCGTGCCAACCGTTCGGAGAATGGCAGGGTGCGCACTTCGTTACACTGCCTTGTGTAAACTGACCGGCGTGAACATCCGTGTGGCATGACTGACACTCCAAGGGCGATCCTTGGTACAGAAAAACCTTGGTTCCTCTGACAACCTGTTCCTTGTGGCACTCAACGCAGCGGACCCCGAGGTGTTTTCCGATAAGAGGAAAACGTGTTGCCACATGATCAAATGATACGATTTTCCAATCTTGCGATGAGTGACACCGCCCACAACTGAGTTCGGCCATAAACTTTGCGAATTCTCCCTTATGTTTGTCACTATGGCACGTCTCACAGCGAGTACTTGCAAAATGAAAAGTAGGTTTTGTTGCACCATTTTTTATGTGACAGTCGTTACACGGAACTGCAACGTGTGCTCCCATGAGGGGAAATTTTGCTTCTGCGTGCTTAGTAAGAGTGAACGTAGAAGGCTTGAATGTCTGTTCCGTATGGCATTGCGCGCAGTCGTTTGCATATTTTTTTGAAAACTGTCCCTCATGATAATCCGTGTGGCAATCCGTGCATAGTCTATGCGATAAGAAAAATCTTCGAGCAAATGTCGAATTGTTTACAGGTTTATGGCATTTTTCGCACTCCACAGTAACATGTTTTCCAACGAGATTGAATTTCGTCAACGAGTGATCAAACGGGACCAGCGAACGTGATCCCCATGAACTTGTCGTGTGACATGATCTACACTGTTTATCCTGGAGAGCCATCCGGTGGGGAGATGAATGGCATGGAGTGCAATCTCCAAACTCCTTCGTTTTGAAATCGATGTTCTGTCCCCTCTTTCCCGCCATCGCTGTATGACATTTTTCGCAAGTAACTGCAGCGTGCTTTCCCGTGAGGGGAAACTTTGTTGTCGAGTGATTGAACGAAACGACAATCTTCCATCCCTCGGGAGTGTGGCATGAGCGGCACGATTTATCCGAGAATTTAGCCCCATGAGGGTTGGCATGACAAGGTGTGCAATCCGCAAAGGTTTTCGTCGTAAAAAGGATCGGATCGGTTGGTCCCTTTTTCCGGGCCTCTTCGTGGCACTTTGCACACTCGACAGTCTTGTGTTTCCCCACGAGCGCAAACTTCGTTTTTTCGTGATTAAACGCTGCTGCTGGAGACCAAGCGTTTGTTCCATGGCATGACTGGCATTCTGCACCGGTTTTTCCTTTATGCCGATCAGTGTGACAAGAAATGCAGCGTGGATCCAACCCGAGGTAGGTTTTATGGGGATACCCCGAGAGTACCTTTTGAACCGCAGCGACTTTTATGGATTTATCATTATGACATTGTTCGCACTTCAGCGATCCATGTTTCCCATTCAAGGGAAACCCGCTCTTCACATGATCGAATTGAGCCTCACTAAACTTCGTGATCTTCGCTTCTTTTCCTAAATGCTCCTTATGGCATGTCAGGCATGTGTTCGAAGAATTCGCGAAGTGGAATCCATGCTTCGACGCGATCGCTTCTCTGATCTCTGTATGACATGCCAGGCATTTAGCTCCGCTTATTTCCTTTCCGCTCTCATGGCATTGAATACAATTCGATATCCCCTCGAGGTGTTGGTGGGCCCTCGTAAGCTCTCCGGGTGAGATTTGTGCAACAACACGTTGCGCGCAGAACGTTCCCAGTATAACGAGAATCAGGAGTTGAATAAATCTTTTCATCAAGCTCTTTCAAAATATCCAGCGATACCCAAGCCATAGCGCCACCCCGACGTGCACAGCTAATGTGACGAACATGATAAACGTGAACGGAAGATGAATCGCGTGCCAGTAGTAGAATAGCTTCCCGACCTGCAGCAAAATGACCGATCGCTGGATGAGTGAAGCTCGTGCGGATGCAGCTTTGTACAATGCTTTCGCTTCGCGATGCGGGACGTGGCTTTGCGCCAGCAACTGTTTCGTAACGTGTTCTACTCGTTTTTTGACGCGGACAAGTTTGAGGAATGTTGCAATAGTTTCCCTGAACGATGTCGGACGTTGAATGGAAGCGAATTGGGCGTCAACCGTCTTCAGTACATTCGATCCGAGTTCTGATTCGCGAAGATCTGCCCCCAAGCGATCAAACTCTTGATTGATCTGATCGGTGGAAAGTTCACCTCCTCCGATATCGCGCGGGATGAGAACATACAAAAAACGGCCCATGATGCCGCTTGCGGCAACCGAGAGCATAGTCCAAAGAGAAATGGCCGCAATGCCCCCCGCTTTAAACGTCGTGTGATAAATAATCAACGTCGGACCGACGAGGCAGAGAAAAATATGAAACTCAAGCCACGACGAGAGTTTCCCCGCACTCCACAGCATACGGATTCTTTTGCGTGATGAATACGTAGCAACACCGAGAGTGATCATGCTCGCGCCGATGATGCCAAGTCCATGACTGTACGATCCGGATGGCTTCATCTCGGCATACTCCGGACGAAATGCGCGCTCGCTGATGGGAGTCAAGTAGTATTCAAAACCATGGATATTAACCGAGACAAACGCGGCAAACTGAGGAAATCATCCGCGTCGTACTGCTTCGGGGGAGTGTTACTCGCAGGTCAATGTTGTTTTCAACCTGTGCAGTGCAAGTAGTTATGCGTGTGTAAAAATTATACAGGAGGTCACTTGTGTTTCCGATATTCAAACGGCAACACCTCAAAGATTATTTTTTGCACTATGAATATACTCACAATTACGGTTAAAAAAACTTTGATCAAACGGTTGGAGAGTAGAGATAAGAGATGTTTGAAAGGATCCCACGCATCGTTTAATTTTTCAACAGTGCGATAGAAGGCAGGTTTTCAATTACCGACTCGCCACATTAAGATATATCACTGTTTGAAATATCGCCTATATCTTGTACTACCGATTTTTGAGAACAAATCTTCTCCTACTTTTTATTCTTAAGAAATTACACGCGGGAATTTATCACCTTTGGGAAAATATCCCCTCAAAAGGCTTTAAATAAGCTGTTTT